>USEF01000140.1 GCA_900553475.1 uncultured Collinsella sp.
CCCCGCACCCGCCGCGCTCGCCATCCTGGCGCTGCTCGGTCTTGGTGCCTTCCCGCCCTTTGGCATGTTTATCTCCGAGTTCCTGACTTTTGTCGCCGGTGTTACCGCCGGTCCCACGTGGCTGGTCGTCGTGGTCGCCCTCGGTCTTACCGTGGCCATCTCCGCGCTCACCCGCATCGCACTCAAGTCGGTTTTCGGTCATGCGCCCCAGGGCATGGGCAAGCATGAGGCCCCGGCGCTCATGCTTATCCCCGAAATCATCCTGGCTGTCATGATCTTGTGGTTTGGCATCGCCACCCCGCTGCCTCTCGTGCACGGTGTGGAGACCGCGACCGGCATCGTGCTCGAGCAGAGCACCGAGGAACTTCACGCGACGCCGATGTACCGCGCTGTGTTCGGTACCGAGACCGCTCAGAGCGAGGTGGAGTAACGAATGATTGAAACTGAGAACAAGGTGTATGCCCGTCGCTGCGAGAGCCATGTCGAGGCCCTGCGCCGTGCCGTTCCGGGCTGCATCGAGAAGGTCGAGTGGCAGTGCGAGGACCAGCTGACGATTACCGTCAAGCAGGACAAGCTGCCCGAGGCCGTCCACTACCTGTATTACGAGCGCTACGGCTGGATTCCCGTGATCATCGGCAACGATGAGCGCAGTCTGTGCGGCCGTTACGCTGTGTACTACGTCATCTCCATGGAGGGGGAGGACCCCGGCTGGGTGACCGTGCGTACCGAGGTCGATCCCGCCAAGATGACGTTTCCGTCTGTGACGCCGTTCGTCCCCGCCTGCGTGTGGGGCGAGCGCGAGCTTCGCGACATGTTCGGCCTGATTCCCGAGGGTCTGCCCGACCGTCGCCGCCTGGTGCTTCCCGACGATTGGCCCAGCGGCCTGTACCCGCTGCGCAAGGACTCCATGGACTACCGCTTCCGTCCCGCTCCCGCGAGCGACATGGAAAACTACGAGTTTCTGGCCGATACCAAGGGCAAGGAGACGACGCTCGTCCCCATGGGCCCGTTGCACATTACCTCCGACGAGCCCGGCCACTTCCGCCTGTTCGTTGAGGGCGAGACGATCGTCGACGCCGACTACCGTCTGTTTTACGTGCACCGCGGCATGGAGAAGGTCGCCGAGACGCGCCTGAACTATGACGCCGTGACGTTCCTCGCCGACCGCATCTGCGGCATCTGCGGCTGCGCCCACTCGGTTGCCTATGCCGAGGCCGTCGAGCGCGCCCAGGGCATTCATGTCCCGCCGCGCGCCCAGTACATCCGCGCTATCATGCTCGAGGTTGAGCGCCTGCACTCGCATCTGCTCAACATTGGCCTGGCGTCGCACTACACGGGCTTCGACTCCGGCTTCCAGCAGTTCTTCCGCGTCCGCGAGAAGTCCATGGACCTGGCCGAGAAGCTCTCCGGTCACCGCAAGACCTACGGCCTCAACGTGATCGGCGGCGTGCGTCGCGACATTTTGGCCGAGCAGAAGCTTTCCACGCTCACGACCATCCACCAGCTGCGCTCCGAGGTTCAGGAGCTCGTCGACGTCTTGCTCTCCACGCCCAACTTCATTGAGCGTACGAGCGGTATCGGCATTCTGGACCGCAAGATCGCACGCGACTTCTCGCCGGTCGGCCCGCTTATGCGTGGCTCGGGCTATGCCCGCGACGTGCGCTTTGACCATCCCTTCGACGGCTACGCCGATCCGGACGTCCAAAAGATGCATGCTGCCACGGCAGACACCTGCGATGCCTTCGGCCGTACCGCCGTTCGCATCCAGGAGGTCTACGATTCGATCGACATGATCGAGACCATGCTCGAGAACTGCCCGTCGGGCCCCATCCTCACCACGGATTGGGAGTACACCCCGCACAAGTACGCTATCGGTGCCACCGAGGCGCCGCGCGGCGAGGACGTGCACTGGGCCATGCTCGGCAATAACCAGAAGTGCTACCGCTGGCGCGCCAAGGCCGCCACGTACAGCAACTGGCCGGTCCTGCGCTACATGTTCCGCGGTAACACCGTGGGCGATGCGGCGCTGATCGTCGGCTCGCTCGACCCGTGCTACTCCTGCACCGACCGCGTGACGGTGACCGATGTCGCCGCCAAGCGCGACCACGTGCTCGACAAGGAGCAGTTCGAGAACGTCTGGCGCGACAAGTCGCCGCTCGCGGGCGAGGGCACCATGGCCGCTCCGCTCGATGAGGAGGCGCTCTAATATGCTGAAGCTTTGGAAGGTTAACGCCAAGGCCGGCGACGCGACGGTCAAGTACCCGTTTGCGCCGTTCCCCACCAACAAGGACATGCGCGGTAAGCCCGAGCACAATGCCGAGCTCTGCATCGCCTGCGGTGCCTGCGGCGTGGCGTGCCCGGCCGATGCCATTCGCATGGACACCGACCTTGCGGCCGATACCATTACCTGGTCGATCGACTACGGCCGCTGCATCTTCTGCGGTCGCTGTGAGGAAGCCTGCCCCATGGAGGCCATCAAGCTCACCGAGGAGTTTGAGCTGGCCGTCATGAGTAAGGACGACCTCACCAGCAAGAGCGTCTATACGCTCGAGCACTGCTCGCGTTGCGGCAAGCCGTTTGCCCCGCACAAGGAGATCGACTACGCTAAGCGCCTGCTGCAAAAGGCCGGCGGCATGGAGGCCGAGCAGGCCGCCCGTACCGTCGGTATGTGCCAGGAGTGCAAGCGCGAGCTCGACGCCCTGCGCGCCGCCTCGGCCGTAAAGACCGGCAACGCGCACGGCATGGCTGCCAACGAGACGCTCGCGTCCGGTGAGCCCCAGGGCCCCGGCATGGAGTATCTGGGCGGCCACGGCGTGAACCCGGAGTATATCGACCGCGAGCTCAACCCCGATGCGCCCGAGATTCCCGCCGGTCCGGCACCGGTCGAGGGCATCATCATGGATTTTGATACGAAGGAGGAGTAACCATGGCCGAACCCACGCTTTTGCCCGAGCGGCTTCAGTACCGCCCGACCAAGATCGAGCTCGACGAGAGCATCGAGAAGGCCAAGGCGACCCTTCTTAAGAAGATCAAACGCTCGGTGTACGTCTACCGTGTCGACTGTGGCGGCTGCAACGGCTGCGAGATCGAGATCTTCGGTTCCATCACGCCCGTCTTCGACGTCGAGCGCTTTGGCATCAAGGTCGTGCCCTCGCCCCGTCACGCCGATGTGCTGCTGTACACCGGCGCCGTGACGCGTGCCATGCGCATGCCGGCCCTGCGCGCCTTTGAGGCCGCACCCGATCCTAAGATCGTGGTGTCCTATGGCGCGTGCGGCTGCACCGGTGGCATCTTCTACGACAACTACTGCGTCTGGGGCGGCACGGACAAGATTCTGCCGGTCGATGTCTACATCCCCGGCTGCCCGCCCAGCCCCGCGCAGACCGTCTACGGCTTTGCCATGGCACTCGGTCTGCTGGACCAAAAGCTCCACAGACGAATTTGTTCGTCTGTGGAGCTTTTTTGTTTGCCCACAGCGTGGTCGGAAAATGAAAAAAGAATGCAAAATGCGGTGCGCTTGAAAAATGTCAGGACGGGATTTTTGTAAAAAATGTAGAATATCTTGCCGGAAACTGTGCATTCTCTCCAACAAAAACTGCCAAAACGTGTTGATATTGAGAAAAAAGCTTCACAAACGTTTACAAAAGGGTAACAGGTTGGTATACTTTATGGTGGTAAACGTAACAAGCCATGGAAGCTGAAAGGAGAACCTACCCGTGAATACCGCTGCACCGTCCCGTAAAAAACTGCTGAGCCTTGTGCTGACACTGGTGTTTATGCTCACCTGCCTGCCGGCGGCCTTGGCGGTTGATCTGAACGTGGACGCAGGCTTCTACTTCAAGCAGAGCCGCGGCGGCACCTGCACACTGGCATCCGCAGCCATGATGCTGCGCCGTCGTGCCTATTTTGACGGCCTGACCGACTGGTCCACTGTGACCGAGAACAGTGTCCGTTCCACAGCATGGTCCAACGGGCTTTCCCACAGCTTTACATATAAGGAGATGCAGGTGGGCTACGGCACACTGCCCTCCCGCAAACAGGAAAAAGTGCAGACCCTGATCACCCTGCTTTCGCAGCACCCGGAGGGCATCGTGCTGTATGACCGCAGCCAGCCCCATGCAGTGCTACTCACCGACTACACCAACGGCAACTTCTATTGCTCCGATCCGGCAGGCAACATCTCTTCCGGACGCATCCCGCTGGAAAACTCCAGCGTTTCGGTCAATAGGTCCTCCTGCTACTGGTATGTGGCATCAGATCACAACTCCATTGCTGCAGAGGCTGACGGCCTGCGTCTGGAAGGCATGAGCTACCCCATCAATGTCCGTGCGGGCAAGGGCATGGCGCTGACCGGCACTGCAAATGCTGCGCTGGGCACCACCCTGACCAATGTGCAGGTGGCAGTGCTGGACGAGAACGACCAGACGGTGTTCACTGCACAGGCGGCACCCAATACGGCGATCTTCTCCTTCAAGTCGCTGGACAGCTCCATCCGCTTTGGCGAACTGCCCGCAGGCAATTACACCTACATGGTGGTCGTGACCGATTCTCAGGGCGATAACCTCTGCTTTACCAGTGACTTCACGGTTTCGGATGGCTCGGCAGGCAGCGGCGTTTACTGGTCGGTGAAGGATACCGAGGGCACCAAGCTGCTGGACAGCATTCAGGA
>USEF01000141.1 GCA_900553475.1 uncultured Collinsella sp.
CGGCCCGACGCTGCAAACGCCCCTAAGCGGCAATCTGACGTTCAATCGTCGGTCGCGTACCGAAGTACGCTTCCCTCCTCTTTCACGTCACCCTGCTCACCTAGGGGCGCTTTCGCTGACCTATGCTCAACCTACGATAATTCCAAACTGGGTGAGTTACTCGCTGTAGCGGGTGGCGATGGCGGCTCGCACCATGCCGGTGCTCATGAGGTAGGTCACCAGGAAGTAGCCGCCGTAGGCTGCCAGGAAGATTGCACAGGTGAGGCCCACGGTGCCACCGATGCTCATATTTCCGAATATGCTCACCAGCTCGATGATCACCTTAAGTGCCACAAAGGAGTGCGCCAGGCCCACTGCCAGCGGGAACAGGAAGAATACCGCTTGCTGCGCCATCACCGAATGGCGAATCTGGCGGTCGTCGCAGCCGATCTGTGCCAGCACACGATAGCTGCGGCTGCCGTCGGCCACGTTGGAGAGTTGCTGAATCGACAGAATCGCCGCGCATGCAACGACCAATACAAAGCCGATGTAGATGGCTAGGTAGCTAATAAGACCGTTCATTTGTGCTGCCTGCGTGTACATCTCGGAGCGTGTGATGAAGATTCCCCACGACCCCGGCTCCTTGCCGTCAACGAGCAGATTGTCGAGCACAGTGTATTTAATACTCTCGTCTGCCTCGGTCGTATCCATCCCCTGTTTGTAGTTAACGAGCAGACTACTGGAATACGGCTGCAGATTAAGTTGGGACAACAGCTCGTCGGCAACGACGACGGTACCCCCATTACTGCCCATCGCCGAGTTGGCGATGGCCGCCGTATCTTCGTCCGACTTATCGGTTGCGGGCTTGAGCGTATGCCCGCCCAAGGTAAGGGTATGGCCGCCAGCCATATACTTGGTGTACAGGTCGACCAGCTCGCCGCCCATATCACACGTGAGCAGATACTGGTCGTGACCGATATGCACCGGCTCCTCGCCCATCATCTGACGCAGTTTGTTGTACTGGCTCGCCGGCGTCACAAACAGACCCATCGCATCGGCATTGCTACCCCCGAACGCCTTGGGAAGCTTTTCGCCCATGGTCTTGCACATCTCACTTGGAGTCACCGAAGGATCCGAGCCGCCAAGCGGGTAACTCAGATACGAATCGATCTGCACATGCTCACCGGCAACATCGGCGATATTGACCTTCTTGCCGGTCTCGTCGTTGTTGTCCGCCGACTTGCCCTTAATACCGTCTGCAACGTTATCGTGATCGATACGATCGCCGTGCCATGCGGAGTACAAATCGACCGTACTATCGGCCAACACCATGCGATCGGCCTCAGACGGATTGACATACTCTTTGTAGTAGTCGAGCGTTTCGGGCGTGTAATAGACATACGTCTGAGACACATCAACAGGGTTATAGCGCTCCAGGTTTTCGTTCATCACGTTGGCAATCGACATACCGCACGTCACCGAAGTGATGGCCAAAAACAGGAGCATCGCGATGACGCCCATCGAAAAGCACACCGTATTGACCTTGGCCGAAAGCTGACGCACGGTAAACATATTGAGGCCACGCCAATACACGCTGCGCAGGCTCTGCAGCAGCTTGATGAGCATGCCCGAGAGCCCCCAGAACAGGGCAAAGGTGCCCACGGTAACCATAGCGGTCGTAATACCAAACTGGTTCATGGCCTCTTGCAGCTTGCTGTCCGTCGCGGTTAGCGGGAACCCATCACGTAACAGACGGTAATAGGCCACGCCCACAAGCGCCACGCCCACGACAAAGATGGCAATCGCAATCCAGGGGTTGCGTGTCTTGATGCTCTCGTTGCGACGCTCGGCACCCATAAGCTCGATGAGTTTGGTACGACGCACGGCGCGAAGGTTCAGCAGTAGCGTGAGCACAAACATTACGAGCATGCAAGCAAGGGTCAGGTTGAACGCATGCACCGAGAAAAAGAAGTGGAAATTGGCGATCTGTGTCTTAAAGAGCGAGGCCGTAAAGAACGTCATGAGCTGGGAGAGTCCCACACCCAGCACAATGCCGGCGACAAAGGCCACGACCGAAACGATCACCGTCTCGAGCGCCATGATCGTGGCGACGCGCCCGCGCCCCATGCCGAGCACCTGGTACAGGCCAAACTCCTTCTTGCGGCGTTTCATGATGAAGTTATTGGCATACACCATCAAAAAGGCCATGACACCGGCCAAAAAGTACGTCAGGTCGCCGAGCATGCTGCCCATAACCTGTGCCAAGCCCTTTTCATCGATGCCGGCGATGTCGACCTGCATCGAGATGGTGTTAAAGGCATAGAAGACCGTGACGCCCAGGGTGAGCGTCAAAAGGTAGACGAGGTAGTCGCGGCCGGCGCGGCGGACGTTGCCCCAAGCGAGTTTACAGAGCATCGGAGCCCTCACCGCCCATCATGGCAACGACCTCCATAATGCGGTCGAAGAACTCTCGGCGGTCGGTATCGCCGCGGCGCAGCTCGGTGAAAATCTTGCCGTCGCGAATGAACAGCACACGGCTCGTGTAGCTGGCGGCAAAGCTGTCGTGCGTGACCATGAGCACGGTCGCGCGCAAGCGGCGATTGAGGGCCTCCAGGCTCTCGAGCAGCAGACGAGCGCTTTTAGAATCGAGGGCGCCGGTGGGCTCGTCGGCCATGATCATGGTGGGGTCGGTAACGAGCGCGCGAGCCGCGGCAACGCGCTGCTGCTGACCGCCGGACATCTGGTAGGGATACTTGTCGAGCACCTGGCTGATGGACAGGCGCGCTGCCACATCCTGCACGCGGGTTGAGATCTCTGCCGAGTTTGTGCGGGCGATGGTGAGCGGCAGGGCGATGTTCTCGCGTGCCGTGAGCGTATCGAGCAGGTTGGAGTCCTGGAAGATAAAGCCGAGCTCCTCGCGGCGGAACTGCGAAAGCTTAGCCTGCTTCATGCGTGTTACGTCCTGCCCGTTGATACGGATGGTGCCGCTCGTGGCGCTATCGATGGTCGAGACGCAGTTGAGCAACGTCGACTTACCCGAGCCCGAAGCGCCCATGATGCCAACGAATTCGCCGCGGTTGACGGTAAAGCTGACGTCGTTGAGCGCACGGGTCACGTTGCCCAGCGCTCCGTATACCTTTTCGAGATGCGCGACCTCCAGTACCGGGGTCGCCATGTGCGTGGTTTGCATACCGAGTCCTTTCTTGCGATTAGTCTACGGCATCTATAGTCGCAAGAAGACGAGTCGGCTACCATCGATATGGCTTACGCTTGCCTTACCGTTGTGTAAGGTACGCGTAGCCGCCCTGCCACGTGTTGATGTTGAGAGAGGACTCCTGTTGAAGACTGTTCATGTTGCCGCTGGGATCATTCGCAAGGAAGGATCCGATGAGCTGCTTGCCGTGCAGCGCGGCTACGGCGACATGCAGGGACTTTGGGAGTTCCCCGGTGGCAAGCTCATGCGCGGCGAGACGCCCGAGGACGCCGTACGCCGCGAGCTCATGGAAGAGCTGCAGGTAAAAGTCACCAACCTGCGCGATTTCTATACCGTTGAGTACGACTACCCCGATTTCCATCTCTCCATGGAGTGCTACTACTGCTCGCTCGCCGATGAATCCGATGAACCCCAGAAGCATGACCGCCAGCTCGATATCCGCTGGATTCCGCGCACCTCGCTTGCCACCGTTGAGTGGATGCCCGCCGACAAAGGGCTCATTGATGCCCTGATTGAGTTGAAGGAAGATCGGCTTGAGGCTAACGGCGCCAACGACACCGAGTCCACCACAGCCGACGAGCCCGTTACCAAGCCCAAGCGCAAAGCCAAGCGCCGCATCAAAAAGCGCCCCAAGCCCGGCCTGCTGGACGGCATCGACACCTCGGACCTTTCCGCTGACGAGCGTGAGCTCGTGCGCCGTCGCGCCGCCATCAAAAAGTCCATGAAGGGCAACAAGCGTGCGAACACCAAGCCCGAGCTGCTCGTTCGCCAGCGCCTGCGCGCCGCAGGCCTTACGGGATACCGTCTGGAATGGAAGGTGCCCGGAAAACCCGACATCGCCTTCCCCGGGCGCAAGATCGCCATCTTCGTCAACGGCTGCTTTTGGCACCGCTGCCCCAAGTGCAACCCTAGCCAGCCCAAGCGCAACGTTGAGTTTTGGGAGGTAAAGTTCCGTCGCAACGTCGAGCGCGACCACGCTGCCGTGGCAGCACTCACTCAAATGGGCTGGACGCCCATAACCATCTGGGAATGCGAGCTCAAAAAAGACCACATCGACGCCACGATGGAAAAGGTCATCGAACAAGTACGCGCCGCCGCACCGCAGCGCTAGGAACGAGCCGTCCACACGCCCCACACAGGCAAGCCACATCCGTGCCACAAACCTTAGAAAGCCCTTAAGCCCAAAACCTTTCAAGAGTGTTACTCGATAGCTTTTACCTGCGGTTTCATCGCAACGTCAAACCTCATTAAGCCTTTCTTTAGCACTTCTTTGCAGCAGCCGCGGCATAATACTGCCAACGCACGGGACCTAGCAGCACACCCCGTGCGCAACCTTTTGGTGGACATCGAGGAGGCCGCATAAGCATGCATTCTTCCAATGACGCAGCACAGCAGCCATCCCTAACACATGCAGACCTTTTCTCCTTCCCCCCGACACAGAGAAACGGCCTCCTCGACTCCCCAA
>USEF01000142.1 GCA_900553475.1 uncultured Collinsella sp.
TCCTTACGGTGCCGGGCAACACGGGGCCCGCCCATGCGAAAACTAAGTTGTTAGGATGAGCCAGCTGGCTAGAGCTCGACCGGCACCCATTCGTCGTGATTGCAGATAAAAGCCTCGGGATCTTCGACGCTAAAGAAGACGAGCGTGGGGTCGTTAGGCCCCTCATAGTGCTCGCCCAGGCGCTCTAGATGCTTCCACCCGGCTTCGCGCATTTCGTCTAAAGCCCGGTCATCCAAGCCGGCACGCCCGCGCAAGATGAGCCAGCCATGGCCCGGCCACCAACTCGTGGCCTCAAAGCGCTGGTTTTGCAGCAGCTCCTGCCACACATCTTTAGTGCGCGCTGTCACAAACCATAGCCTGCCGTCCTGAATCTGCGCAAACGAAAACGGACGCACATGTGGCTGCCCGTCCACGCTTGTCGCCAGATACCACGCCGGCACCGACGTCAAATACTCCAAAACCGTATTCAATCCGTCCACGTTTCCTCCTGTACTAGCTAGTTTGGGAGCCTGGTTTGTGCTTGTTAGAGCTCCAGGCGCTCCTCGCTGCCGTCGATATCACAAAAGCGCGCGGCAATGTTGCAGACCGAAAAGAAAGCAAGGCGGCCGTCGTTGACGCTCTCGTGTTCCTCACCGATGCCCACCATGTGCTTAAAACCCGCTTGACGCACCTTGTCGCTCGCAACTGCGTCGTCCTCAAGTGCGGCCTCGCCGGTCAACACGATCCAGCACTCCCCCGGCTTCCAGCCCGAGAGTTCAAACTTGGGATTCGCACTCAGCTCCGCCCACACATCCTTGTCGCGCGATGTGCAAAACCACAGCTTGCCGTCATCGACCATGGCAAACGAAACCGGCCTCACGCGAGGCTGATGCCCGTCGGCCACATCGGTCGTGGCCAGATACCACGCCGGAATGCGCCTGAGATACGAACAGGTGCGCTCAAGCTGAGCCGTGCGGTCGTTGTCGGTCATAGGGACCCCTTTCTTGCGCTCGAATCGCGCCTAAACAAGTTGAAGGTTGGTGACGATGACGCAGATGAGCAGCAACGCCGTCACCACCGCCGCCAACGCATCGCTGCGGCCAAATGCAAGCGCATGCAGACGTGTGCGACCCTGCTCGCCATGATAGCAACGGGCATCCATGGCGGCTGAAAGCGTCTCGGCATGACGGAACACGCCCGTGAACAGCGGAATCGCCACACTGCCGAGCATACGCACGCCGCCGAGCGGGCCTCCCGTCACGCGCGCACCGCGGCTCGCTTGCGCATCAGCCGTCTGCTTCATCTCGGTGGCAAACTGCGGCATAAAGCGCAGCGCGATACCCATAATCATACCGAGCTCGTGCGCAGGGAGCCCCACGCGCGCGAATGGTGCGAGCAGACGTTCAAAGCCCGCGGTGAGGTCGAGTGTCGGCGTGGTGAGTGTAATGGCGCTCATGCCGGCCATCATCAAGCTCAGGCGGCACGCCATAAAGGCGGCGGAATGCAGCGAACCCTCGCTTATCCGCAAAAAGCCAAGCTGCCACAGAATGCGCCCACTCTGGTCGGAAAACAGGTTGAGCACTGCGACCACCACGACAATCGCCAGCAATGGTGCCATCGATGATAGGACCCGGCGCAACGGCACCCGGGACACGGTATAGATCAGGACAACGAAGATTGCGACCGGGGCCAGTCCGCGGAAGCTGCTGACTGTGAGCGTCGTGATCAGAAACACAAAGCCCAAGAGCAACTTAGTTCGCGGGTCCAGGCGGTGGATCGCACTATCGCCGGGATAGTAGCTACCAAACGAAAACGCCTCCATTAGCAGCCCTCCTCTCGCGCGACCGTCTTTGATTTAGCAATGTCCGCGACGTTAGAAGGACCGCCCGAGCGACCGATTAGCAGGTCCACCAACTCGTCTGCCAGCGACTCAACCGTATAGAGGCCGTCAAAGCGCAGCGGCGCGCCTGCCTTCGCAAGCGCCAGCGCCATGCGCTGGGCAGCGGGAACACCCAAGCCGATTGATTTAAGCTCATCCGCATGCGCAAAAACCTGAGCGGGCGTGCCCTCGGCAAACACCGCGCCTTCGTTCATTACGACGATGCGGTCACAGCAATTGGCCAGGTCATCCATACTATGTGAAACCATGACAACGGTCAGGCCATCGAGGTGAAGTCGATCGATAAGCTCAAGGAAATCCCTGCGCGCCGCCGGATCGAGCCCCGCCATGGGCTCATCGAGCACCAGGACTTCGGGCTCCATGGCGAGCACGCCGGCGAATGCCACACGCCGTTGCTGACCGCCCGAAAGCTCAAAGGGACTCTTGTCGCCTATCGCGGCGAGGTCGAGGCCCACGCGCGTAAGCGATGATGCGACACGGCGCGCAACCTCGTCTTGCGGCAGACCAAGGTTGCGCGGGCCAAACGCCACGTCCTGCGCCACGGTCTCAGCAAATAGCTGGCGCTCGGGATATTGAAACACCACGCCGACCTTGGCCTTAACCGCGGCGGCGTCTTTCTTGTTTGACAGATCGAGCCCCAGCGCGCGAACGGATCCCTCCTGAGGGCGAATCAAACCGTTGAGATGCTGGACCAGCGTCGACTTACCCGAACCGGTATGACCTGCCAAGCCCAGGAACTCGCCGCGACGCACCGTCAGCGATACATCGCGCAGCGCCCACGGGCTGCTGGGGTCGTTTCCCCAGAGAGCCTGTTTGCTCGATTTGCCCGCAGTGGCCGAGCGCTTATGCCAGCGGCGGCGCTCGCGCGGACTGAGCGAATAACTGTACGAAACATGGGATAGCTCGATGACGGGCTCCGACGCGTTCCCCTCGTTGCCAACCGGAACAGTGCCGTCAGCGATTTCCCACTGGGATACGGAAGACTGCCCCGCGATGTCTGCTCCACTTCGCTCGGTATAGACCTGCGCAACCTCGGTAACCATATCCGCCTCGCGCACCTGCGCGTGAACGGGCACACCCTTCGCACGAAGTGCCCTACCTAGACAGCACGACGCCGGCATATCCAAGTTGAGCTGCGCAAGTTCGTCCGCCCGCGTCAAGATTTCCTCGGGCTTACCGAGCATGGCAACGTGCCCCGCCCGAAACACCGCGACACGATCGGCCTCGGCGGCTTCTTCCATAAAGTGCGTAATCATCACGATGGTCATACCGCGAGCGTGCAACGCGCGGCAAGCCTTCATGAGGCCCTTGCGTCCACGCGGATCGAGCATCGAGGAAGCCTCGTCCAAAATGAGAACGCGCGGTTCCATGGCAAGCACGCCGGCAAGCGCCACGCGTTGCTTTTGGCCACCCGAAAGCGCATGGGTCTCGTGGCGCTCAAAGCCCACCAGGCCCACGCCCTTCAGCGCCTCGCGTACGCGCTGCGCAATTTGCGCCGATGGCACGCCAAGGTTTTCGGGACCGAACGCAACGTCATCTTCGACAAGCGTTGCCACCAGCTGATCATCGGGATTCTGGAATACCATGCCCGCGGTCGAACGAATGTCGTAGACCAGCTCGGGGTCGGACGCATCCATGCCGTTGATGCGTACCGTGCCCGCATCGGGCTGCAGCAGCGCATTCAGATGCTTGGCAAGCGTCGACTTACCCGACCCATTGCCACCGAGGATGCAGAAAAACTCGCCGTCCTTAATGCTCAGATCGATGCCGTCAAGCGCCTGGGCGGCACCGTCATAGCTAAAGGAAACGCCCCGACACTCAATCATGCGCGGCCTTTGACCTGGTCCTTTTTAGACGTGATGAGGTTGGAAACTGCTTTATACACCACCAGCGTCAACACCGAGTTAAGCACGGTCTTGATAAGGTTGAACGGCAGTACGGCAGGAATCATGAGCGGGGCGATCACATCGACCGAGCCATACCAGAACCAAACGCCAATAGTAAGGTTTGCGACCATAGACAGCGCCGTAGCGGCAATGACGCCGAGCACCAGGCCAATCACGGCACCCTTATAGGTGTGCATCTTCTGATAGACGATAGCCGCGGGCAGAATGTAGCCCAGCGTGGCAACCAGATTCATAAGCGCGCCGACCCAGTCACCCGTGGTGAGCGCATGGATAACGATAGCCATAGCGGCAACAGCGGTGCCGGCACCAGGACCGTACGCAAACCCGCACACCATCGCCGGCACCAGCGACGGGTCATACGTCAAAAACGGCGCCGAGGGAAGGATGGGCAGCTGCACGTACATAAACAGAGCGCCCAAGGCGCACATCAACGCCATGGTAACGAGCTGTTTGGTGCTCCACCTATTCGTGTTCTCAAAATGGATATGCTGCGACTGTTCAGACATAAGATCACCTGCCTCTTTCATCCGGACTCTAACCGTTGGTACTGGGATCTCACCAGTTCAGCCGGCATGCGAACCAACGCACACACGGGTCGCGGACTCATCGGCTCGGTCGCAGGCATCTCACCTGCGCCACGGTACCCCTTTGGCACCGCCCGATTTACCGCCAGTGGGGAATTCCACCCCGCCCTGAAACAGCAATTGCAAGTGTAGCACGAGCAGGTTTTCGCGCAAGTATGCCAAGGGTAATTTGTGGCGGAGATCAGTTGCCGCAACAACCACGTTCCCCACCCATCCCAAAGTAACGCGCCTTTCGCGGCAAAGCCGCGAAACAGCGAAGGGGACGGAATACCCGACCAACTACGT
>USEF01000143.1 GCA_900553475.1 uncultured Collinsella sp.
GCTGCCGCTCCCAAGGGCCAGCGCGATCGTACCCAGGCCGCACGTCCGCAGCGCGATCGCAACCGCGATGCTGTCCAGGCTCCCAAGGGCGAGTTTATCGAAGGCCGCCGTGCTGCCGCCGAGGCGCTGCGTACCGGCTTTCCCGTCAAGTGCGCGCTCATCGCCGAGGGCGGGGAGCGCGATGCCGCTCTGTCTCGTCTGGTCGATGATCTCAACGCCGCGGGCGTCCGCATTAAGTATGTGCCGCGCGCGCAACTCGATGCGCTGTCGAGCCATGGCGCTCACCAGGGCATCGCGCTCGAGGTGGGCAACTTCCCCTACGCCGATGTTGCCGATATCCTCGACCGCGCGGGCGACGGTCCGGCGCTTGTCGTTGTGCTCGACCATGTGACCGACGACGGCAACTTTGGTGCCATCGTGCGCTCTGCCGAGGTCGTGGGCGCGGCCGGTGTCATCATTGCCAACAAGCGCGCCGCCGGTGTGACCGTTGGCAGCTACAAGACTTCTGCCGGCGCCGTCATGCATCTGCCTATCGCGCAGGTTCCCAATATCGCCCGTGCACTCGACGACCTCAAGGCCGCTGGCTTTTGGGTGGGCGGTGCCTCTGAGCACGCCGAAGGCAGTTGCTGGGATGCACCCTTCGAGGGCCGCGTGGCGCTCGTCATGGGCTCCGAGGGCGACGGCATCTCGCGCCTGGTGCTCGAGAAATGCGACTTTTTGACCAAGCTTCCCCAGCGCGGCATGACCGAGAGCCTCAATGTTGCCCAGGCGACCACGGCGCTGTGCTTTGAGTGGCTGCGCCGCAACGCCGGCGAGCTCATGGGGGAGGAGTAGCGCATGTCCAAAAAGAACCGTGCCAAGTCCAAGGCCAAGCGCTTTGGCGAGGGCTCGGCCAAGCCGATTGTTTCGGCCGCGACCTACGGCGTGGGCGGCAATGCGTTTGCGCAGGCCATCGCCGACCCGGTCTCGACGGTGCACTCCAACAAGCCCGAGCTGCTGGTGGTCGACGGTTACAACGTGATCCACTGCACGCCGCGCTACGAAAAGCTCGTGTACGACCATTCCGACGATCCGTATTCCAGCGACGTCCACGATATGGCGCGCACCGCCCTCATCAACGACGTCGCCGCCTTTGCTCAGGGCCGCTACGAGGCCGTAATCGTGTTTGACGGCGCGGGCAATATCTCCAACGAGCGCCCCAACCTGCCTGCTCGCGGCGTGCGTATCGAGTTTTCGCCGACGGGCGTATCGGCCGATACCGTGGTGCAAAAGCTCTGCATCGAGGCGCGCGAGGAAGGCCGCGCGTGCTCCGTGGTGTCGAGTGACGGCACGATCCAGGCCGTCGTCATGGGCAAGGGCGTCACGCGCATCTCGAGCCGTATGCTGGTGGACGAGATCAAACAGATCGATAACGACGTTCACGAGGCAGAGGAAGCTCCGCAGATCAAGATGACTCTGGGCAGCCGCCTGAGCCCCGATGCCCTGGCCAAGCTCAAGGCCCTTCGCGGGAGGTAGGGGAGTTGGCGGGGCAATGCTGCCTCGCTAACTCCATTCAGCGATGTCGATCATTCTTTCGAGGCGCCACGTTAGCGCCTCTTTTAGATAAGGCAGTCTCGCTGCTAGGGCATCGTTTTTAGACAGAATCTCGATTGCCTCGTCAACGAAGCCTTCGAGTTTGTCGCCGTCAAACCAGCCCATGTCCTCGACGAGCAACATTTGTTTGGCGGGGCTTGAATGAAACTGCGCGCTGGTAAAACTGTGCTCTCCTGCCCGAAGCTCCTCAAGAGAGATGTTGCACCAGAGCGATGACCCCGAATCGAAGATGGGGGCTGGTCTGCAGACCAGTGAGTTGACGTTTCGCACGAGGCCGAAGTTGCGCCAATGACGATCGTAGTTGGCGATGATGTCGTCACACACGATCATGCGGTCAAGGGCATCCTTGACGCCTGTTACCCCGAGTTCCTCGCAGTTTGCTACGTATCGCTCGTAGTCGGTTAGCCGTTCATCTGCGTTTGCGTGCTGGTTTACATAGAACGCGGGGACATACTCTTCTTCATCAGTTAAGAAGACATCGCATATGCTCAGGGCGGAAGTGCCCGTGCCCTCGAGCGAGTAAGGCACATAATCGCAGGCGTTTAGGATGCGACGGTGGAGCGCGGTCGCCACCAGCTCGTTATAAGGTTCCTGGTTTAGATGTGCACCTGCCTTGTGGAGGATTCGACGGTCATCCTCGCATGTCCAGTACTTTTGAAGATTGCCGTCCGAGGTGTTATCGGGCTTTGCGGCAGCTGCCTTGCCCTCTGGGGCGAAGGGCGCGATGCTGAGAGAGACGTCGTCAAAAGCATTATTGAAGAAATTGATATCTTCCCACGCGAGACCGGAGTCTTGGGGCCTGATCCAATACTGGTCGGATAAGGAGAGACCAAGATTTCGCTGTACGAGTTCATCGGGAACATCGACTGCGGCTTCTGCAAGCAGGGAGGCTAGCCCAATGCGTGCGAGCGGGATACCGCGGCCGCGCCACCAGATGCGGAAGGAGTCTAGCGATATGGGGCTATTAGGGCCAAATACTCCAATAGGGGCGTGGGCGTAATCGATGTCGGCACCGATGTGGGTAAAGTCTTTTCGCGATGTGCTGTAGACCAGCTGAGCGACTTCGTACGTGCGGTTCATGAGGGTGAACGCGATCTCGCTCTTACCGTGGCCGCGGCGGGGACGTCCCCCCGTTTTGGTCACAGAGCGGAGTCGCGTGTCGACGCTGTCTTTGTCGATGAGCCATACACCAGAAGCCTTGCGGGCCTCAAGTGCTCCGTTTTTTATGAGCTCCTGCACCCTGCGCGGAGTGATGCCGAGCAGCTCGGCGGCTTCTTTGGTAGTAAGCATCGCGAAACCCTTCGCCAGAACGAATAGTTCTATATATAGCAATTGTAATTAAAACTATTCGTTCTGGCGAATAGTTTTGAGATGTGGTCGGGTGAAGGGCCTGTTGCGCCTCGTCGGCAATTCCTTTATTCTTAATTGGCTTCGCGCGAAAGCGCCAAGTGTGCCAGTGTGGCGCAACGGTAGCGCAACTGATTTGTAATCAGTGGGTTGCAGGTTCGATTCCTGTCACTGGCTCCATGAGAGTTTCGGGCTCTGTCTCTATATGGGACAGGGCCCGTTTCTATTTAGGTGGTGCGCCATCGGGTTAGCGCCCATCCCGTTTTTGGTTTGTCTCGTCCTCCAGTTTGTCTAAATCTGTAACAGGTAGAGACGATTTGGCCCGCCAGATGTTACATATCGAGACAGAAGATTCTAGTCGCAGGTGATGTCGAGGTTTTGCCGACGAGGCCTACGTAACCGCCTTCGCTCAGCAATTCATTTGACTGAATAGGAAAGAAAGGAAAAAATAGGAAAAAAAGGAAAGGAGACTTATGACTGAAACCATCTTCTCCCCCTCATTTGGAAATCGCCCGTCCTATCTGGTGGGTCGCGGGAACGTGATTTCGACATTCATCTCCGGTCTTGAGCAGGAGCCGGGCAATCGAGACCGAGCCATGCTCATGCTCGGCCAGCGAGGCAGCGGCAAGACGGTTCTTCTGTGGGAACTTGCCGACCGCGCACGCAAGCTCGGTTTTGTTGTCGCCACACCCACCGTAGCCTCCGAAGATATGCTTGAGCGCATTGTTGAAAAAATCCAAGAAGCAGGCGAGCCTTATGTCAGCAAGCGTCATCTCCCCAAACTTTCTGGCGGTAGCTTGAGCGTCTTCGGCTTCTCAGCCGGTCTCGAGTTCACACGCGATGTGCAGGAGACCAAGAGTTTCCAGTTCAAACTCACGCAGCTGGCGCGCAAGCTGACCGAGCAGGGGCACGGCATCCTCATCCTTATCGATGAGCTCCAAGCTAATTCACCTGAGATTAGACAGCTCGTCACCGCCTATCAAGAGCTGGTCGGTGAGGGACTCAACGTCGCGCTTGTTATGGCAGGTCTCCCGGGAGCCGTCTGTGCAACGCTCAATGACCGCGTGCTGACATTTCTCAACCGCGCTCGCAAGGTCACGCTCGAACCGCTTTCAGTCGGAGATGTCGATGCCTATTATCAGCGGGCTTTCGAAGAGCTCGACCTTGATATTCCAGGCGATCTTCGCCTCCGTGCCGCTCGCGCAACCCAAGGCTCGCCCTATATGCTGCAGCTCATCGGCTATAACATCGGCAATCGCTGCAAGACAGGAGAACACGTAACGCCAGAGCAAGTCGACGGAGCTATCGAAGCGTCAAAAGCCGATTTCGAAAACGATGTTTGTGAAACGACGCTCGCCGCGCTATCGGACCAAGACGTCGCGTTTCTCGACGCAATGACTGATGACGAAGACGCCGTTTCGCGCATTTCCGATGTAGCGAAACGTATGTCAGTCACACCCGACTATGCGCAAAAGTATCGCCGGCGCCTCATCGACGCCGGCGTAATCGAACAGGCGCGCCGCGGTTACGTGCGTTTCGCCGTTCCATATATGGCTGACTATCTGCGCAGCCAACTCTAGGCAGCCACCGCAATGGGGACAGGCACCTTTGTGGTGGTTTGGGCCCGTTTTGTCTCGATCTGTAACAGCTAGGCCGTCAAAACCGGGCCTGGTGTTACAGATCGAGATCTTTCGGG
>USEF01000144.1 GCA_900553475.1 uncultured Collinsella sp.
TAGAACGGCGGAACTAAATCAACTTGAAGCCCTTGCGCTTACCCACAGAAAGGGTGTCGCCCAGCTTGAGGGCGCTGGGATCGATGTTGTAGCTCTTGGGAGCCACGGCCTTGCCGTTGATCTTGACGCCACCGCCGTCGATATCGCGACGAGCCTGGCCGGCGCTCGCCGAAAGGCCCAAGTCCTTGAGCAGGCCGGCGAGGTAGATCTGGCCCTCGTCGTTGACGGTCAGCTCGACATGCTTCTCGGGGAAGTCGGCAAGCTGGCCCTCCTTGAACACGCGGTCGAACTCGGCCTGAGCCTCGTCTCCGGCGCCGGCGCCGTGGTAGGTGTCGCACAGGTCGCGGCCCAGAGCGCGCTTGAGCTCGTAGGGGTCGGCAGAACCATCGGCCAGGGCGGCGTCGATCTTGTCGACCTCGGCCGGGGTGAGCGAGCTGGCCAGACGATAGTACTTGCCGATCATCTCGTCGGGGATGGACATGGTCTTGCCGAACATATCCTTGGGAGCGTCGGTCAGGCCGATGTAGTTGCCATAGGACTTGGACATCTTGCGCACGCCATCGGTGCCCTCGAGCAGCGGCATGGTGAGCGCGATCTGCGGCTCCATGCCCATCTTCTCCATGAGCTCACGGCCAGCGAGCAGGTTGAAGAGCTGATCGGTGCCGCCCATCTCGACGTCGGCCTTGATCTGCACGGAGTCAAAGGCCTGCATCACGGGGTACAGGAACTCGTGCAGGGCGATCGGCGTCTGAGACTGGTAACGCTTGGTAAAGTCGTCGCGCTCAAGGATGCGGGCGACGGTGAACTTGGAGCACACCTGCAGCAGGCCGGCCAGGTCCATCGAAAGGATCCAGTCACCGTTGTGCACAATGGTGGTCTTCTCGGGATTCAGGATCTTCATGGCCTGGCTCACGTAGGTCTCGGCATTGGCCTCGATCTGCTCCTGCGAAAGCTGCGGACGGGTGGAATTCTTGCCCGAAGGGTCGCCAATCAACGCGGTACCGTTGCCGATGATGAGGGTGACGTTGTGGCCCAGGTCCTGGAACTGACGCATCTTGCGCAGCGGCACGGCGTGGCCCAGGTGCAGGTCGGGGCTGGTGGGGTCGACGCCGAGCTTGATGTTGAGGGGCTCGCCCTTCTCAAGCTTCTTGCGAAGGTCGGCCTCGGGAACGATCTGCGCGGCGCCCGAGGTGATGATACGCATTTGCTCGTCAACAGACAGCATTGGGTATCCTCCTTTTGCTATAGCACCCTCGCCGAAAACGGCGGTGCTGGAAGTCCATAAACTCTCATATGATAACAAACTGACGCGACGCGGCACTTACGACAGGAAAATCCTCGTCCTGCCGCATGCGTCAATGGCAACTGGCAGACGTGTACCGTCACGCTCGACCAGATAGCGTACCTGCCGACGACGCAAGCAGTCGCGGCAACGGACCTGTCCCGTCGCATCGGTGGCGCAGATGCCCTCGGCGGTCAGCAGGCAGTGCTCGCACACCATAAGCTCGGGACGGTCGGCGTCGACCGGACCCAAGACGCCGGGTTCAGCGGCCAGTTCGGCAATACGCTCCGCATCATTGCCGAGCAACTCGGCCGGCAAGTACACCCGCCCCGCACCGAGTCCGCGCAGCCAGGTAAGCGTGGCCCGATTCGCGCAGAACACCGGCGCCGCCACGTCAAAAGTCACGCCCAGCTCGCGAGCGATCACCACCTGTCCCAGGTTGCGGCAGACGACGCGCCCGGCACGCTGCATCAGTGAGCGGGTCCAGTCAGCGTCACTCGCGCGGCACACCTCGTCAAGCACCACAACGGCGTCGGACAAATCGAGTTCTCCGCGCGGGTCGGCATCCATCAGCTGCCAAGCAAAAACCATGCGAGTGGGAACCGCGCACTCCACCAACTCCGTCGACGCACCGCCATCCACCGCAACGCCCTCAAAGGGCAGCACCTCAACGGCATGCGAAACGGGCGCAATCGAATCCGCCTCGGCCCGCATACGCTCCAACACCGCCGCCGTCTGATCCAGCACGCCGGCGCTGCGAATCAGGTACACCTCGCAGCCCGCGTCCATCTTACGCTTGCAATGCACGACGACGCGCTTCCCCGCTGCGGCATCCACCGGGCAGGGCACCTGCGGCCAGCGCTTGGGCACATCGGGACGCGCGTCGACACCCGGATAGAACCGAATCTCGAGCGTGTCACCCGCCGCCACGGCGGCGTCGAGCTCAACGGTCACCTCTTCGTGGCCCACAGCGACCAAACGCCCCACGCGCACGCCCTGGTTAATTGCGCGCTCAAAGCTCATCAGCTCGGCACCCGAACGCCCTCGCAGGTACGCATCGGTAAACCCACGGTTAAACGACCTTCCCAGCTCGCGTTCGAGCTCTTCCACGACACCGGGGTCCCACGCGCCGTCGCGCAGCATATCGAGCGCCCGGCGCCACACCCGCACCACGTTGAATACGTAATCGGGGTTCTTCATGCGCCCCTCGATCTTGAGCGACGCCACGCCGGCATCTACAAGCTCGGGCAGATGCGCAATACCCAGATAGTCGCGCGGGCACAGCAGGCGATCCCCCTCAACGGCGACAACGCTCTGCCCCGCCTCGTCCACCAGGTCGTACGCCAGACGGCACGGCTGCGTGCAGTCGCCGCGCATCGCCGAGCGCCCACGCCGCAGGGCCGAGAACTCGCACGCCCCCGAATAGCCGATGCAAATCGCACCGTGGCAGAATACCTCGATGGGCACGCCCGTGGCACATAGCGCCGCAATCTCGTCGACCGTCAGCTCGCGTGCCGTCGTCACGCGCTCGACCCCCAGCTCGTCGGCGGCAAGCCGCACGGCGCCTTCGCTATGAACGCCCGCCTGCGTGGACAGGTGAATCTCGACCCCGGGAATCACCGCGCGCAGCGCGCAGGCCAGCCCGGCATCGGCGACAATCAGAGCATCGGCGCCCAGCTCCAGTGCATGAGCTCCCAACGCCACCGCGTCGGACAGCTCATCGTCAAACACGAACACGTTGAGCGTTACGTACACACGCACGCCATGGGCATGCGCCACGGCGCAGCCGCGCGCAAACTCGTTATCCGTAAAGCCATGGGCGCTCACACGGGCGTTAAAGCCGCCCAACCCCGCATAGATGGCATCGGCACCCGCGGCGATGGCCGCAAGCATCTGGTCGAGCCCGCCCGCCGGCGCCAGCAACTCGGGCAGCGCCGCACCGGCAGCATCCAATCCAGTCTTGTGTTGTCCGCTCGGCCCCATCGTCCGAATCGCCATCGACAAACTCCTTACCAAGGTATGCATTCACTCTGAAAAATGCCGTCTTCCAGCATACACGAGGCCTCGCGCGCCCCGTTTGGTTTATCGTGTAATAACTTATGTCCATCCTGCCCCGACGGCACATCCGCCGTCCGGCACGACATACCTGGAGGTCAATATATGGGTCCTCGCCAACGACAGGGACGCAGCCGTTCAAAGACGCATGCCCTGCCCATAATCCTGCTCTCGTTTTTGGGCTTTTTGCTTATCGCGGGCGTGGCATTTGGCATCGGCATGGTCGGCAACGTCAACCGCTGGCTGTCCGATCTGCCCGACTACACCGACGCCAACGCGTATCTGGTGAGCGAGCCCACCGAGATCGTCGACTGCAACGGCAACAAGATCGCGAGCTTCTACACGCAAAACCGCAAGTCCATCACCAAGGACGAGGTCTCCCCCTACGTGCTGCAGGGCACCGTTGACGTCGAAGACGAGCGCTTCTACGAGCACGGCGGTATCGACCTGTGGGGTATCGCGCGTGCTGCGGTGGCAACCCTCGGCGGCGGGCACGAAGGCGCCTCGACTATCACCCAGCAGCTGGTGCGCAACACCATCCTGCAGGAGGAGCAGTTCGACTCGACCATCGAGCGTAAGGTGCGCGAGGCCTACATCGCCGTCAAGATGGAGGATATGTACTCCATTTTGGAGCAGACCAGAGAAAACATTGACGGGCAGATCGAAATTTATGCCAGCCTTTTGAATTATCTTACCTATTCTCCTGAAATCCAGGAGGTGATCTTCAACAAAGATATGGATCGTTATACTGCATATGAACAGTATACGGAAGTTGTGGATCCGCTGTTGACGGTGCCGAAATCCTACCACGAAGCAATTCTGGGGATACATCTTTTTGCAGAAAGCATTCCCGTGCGCCATGAATATACCTTGGCTCCGCTTTCAGAGGTTGATGGGGAATGGTGGAGTGACAAATTAAATAATACCGTGACGGTTCAGTGGATCGTGGACCGGGATAATCGTCAGATCGCAGCAGTCAGGGAAATATATGATGGTAAGATCAGGGAGGCTGTGCTCTGTATTTTGTTGGATTACGGAAAAGTATTCCAGCCTCTGGCTAATATTATTGAACGGAATTCCGGAGGCTTTGTGGTGGATGATCAGCAAAATATCGTCTATCATGGAGAAAATCTGGCGGCCAGTGATATTTCAGCACAGAAAGAAACCGCAAAAAAGCTGGATCGTCTGAGGGAAGAATATACCTATGTCAGCAGCAGCGGACATGAAACAAGATGGACCTATTATTTTTACAAACCTCCGGCTGTGATCGA
>USEF01000145.1 GCA_900553475.1 uncultured Collinsella sp.
CTTTTCCAAAGCCATACAGACTACGTGCTTTGAAGCAGTCCCCTAAAATGACGTCGCGCCGGTGTCGGGGAAATCACCGGGTTGACGCGCCGCTATAAACTAAGCAGCGAGAGCCATGGGCTCAAAAGAAGAGTTGTTGTCAATTCAATTTGACGGTACCCCTGTTTAACGAGGCGAGGAGACCTCGGCTTGCTTCCTCTCTCAGAGCTATCGTGTCGAAACCAGTCGCCCCCGAATGTTGGGAAAGTCTGGATGGTATCGGGTCTGCAAACACCCGATAACCGTCGACTTTTCAAGGAACACGCGGGGTGAACCCCGCTCGTGGATAGCTATCTTACCACGTTCTAAAGGCAGACAGTCGTTCTATGCACGAGCTGTGAAGACCCCAATGTGCGCCGCACTTCACACTTTTGCTACCGATCGCGTCACGTATATTTTCGCCAAGCAAAATTGACCCGTCGAAAGGACCGTTATGGATACCAAACAGCAACTCGTCAATGCCCTCGTGGGCCTGGGCTCAACCATTACCGAAGCTATGGATGTCATCGAAGGCTTTGTCCCCTGCGGACATCCCGCCCTCACGGTATCGAACGCACTCGTCGCGCTGGACGCTGACGATGATGCAGCTCTCGCCCAGCAGCTTGAGACCGTCGAGGGCTTTATCGACCACGTGAGTGAGAACCGCGGCGTGACCGCCTACCACGGCATCGAGGTCGAGCTCGCGGGTCCCAAGGCTGATCTGCTCGCAGCAATCCGCGAGGTAGGCGCCCTTATGCAGACCGCAGGCGTCAAGAACACCCAGGTCAACGAGTGGGTCTACCGCAGTCTGGCAGCACTCGACAGCTCCGACGAAAAGGCAGCCGAGCAGCTCGCAGAAAGTCCCGCCATCAAGGCCGAGCTTTTGTAATTAAAGGATGCGTGGCCTTCTGAGCGCCCACGTTCTGAGGGCCACGCAGACAGCCAGGCGCTAGCAGGACACTCGCCCACCACGTTCGGCCAAGGCCAGAATCGGCATCATTTGACGAGGTGTCTTTGCTGCAAGATCGGCATGTTCGAGCAGCTTGCGATCGTTGGTCACCAAGTAATCGACCTGTGCGCGTTTGCATGCGGCGAGTACCAAGTTGTCCTCGTAATCGCGATGGAGCGCTAAGTATTTGTCGGCCAGCCAAAGGTCCGACGCATCCGCACCCACGGCCGTGGCGTTTTCGGTCATGTTCCGAACAAACGCCAACGCCGCATCGCCAATCGCGCGGGCAGAAGCCTCGTCGAGCGCTCCCCCGCTGGCAAGAACGCTACGCTTGAGCTCGTGTTGGACAACGTACAGCACGTCCTTAGCGATATGAACCGGAAAGAACAGCAACGCCCCCGTCTCCGTCGCCTGCCCGATAAAAGCACGTGCGGCAAGCGACTCGGCATGGTCGGCGCAAAACGAATCAACCCATACGTTGGCGTCCACCATTATTTTGAGAGGCGTCCCACTCACTGGATCATCCCCTTTTGGCGATAGCGCTCATCCATGGCTTCGGAATAGATTGTGTCCCAACCGCGATCGTCGGATACGGGCGACGCAGCGATGCCCAGGTCCGCGTAAAGCTGATCCGCCGCCGCCCATGATGCGGCAAACGGCGAGGTGGCACCAGCACTAGGCAGTTGGTCGTCAACGGCCGACAACACCTCTTCGCACGAACCGCCGCCCTGTGCAACCTTCGCTACGACTTTTTTGATAAGCTCGGGCAGCGAGGCGCCCGAAAGCTGCAGCGCTTCCTCGGCACGGTTCTTGACCTGGCGATCCACGCGAACGTTCACCTGCGCCATGCTGCTAACAGCACCCACGTCGATCCCGCTCCCTTCAATTGCTAGCCCTGCTAGCAACACTATATAGAGAAGCTAGCAAATGGTCAAATGCAAAAGGCCTGCGCCCGGACGGCACCGATGCCGTCTGGGCGCAGGCCAGATAACGTGGGCGAACACGTCTGCTAACGCAGGTACGCCTTTGCGTTGCCCAGGCTGTAGGCGATCGTTGAGCCGTTGTGCAGCAGTGACGACGTCTGCGGAGTAATCATGCCGGTAATACCCAGTGCCAACAGCGCCGAGTTGGTGAGCATCACCTTGGAATACGAACTCGTCAGACGGTCGATAAGCCCCTGGCTCATGCGGCGCAGACGCACGATCGCGGCGAGATCCGTATCGGTCAGGATGATATCGGCGACCTCCTTGGCGATGTCGCTTCCGCCACCCATCGCTAGGCCCACGTCGGCCAAACCGAGCGCCGGCGAATCGTTGACGCCGTCACCAACCATGGCAACGTGGCGCCCCTCACTCTTTATGCGCTCCACATACGCGTACTTGTCCTCGGGCAGCAGCTCGGCCTTAAACTCGTCGACGCCCGCCTCTCGCGCAATGCGCTCGGCCGTGCGCTCGGAGTCGCCCGTAAGCATGACCACGTGCTTAACGCCCAGCGCGTGCAGGTCGGCGATGGCCTCGCGGACCCCGGGCTTAAGCGGGTCCTCGATACCGAGCACGCCCACAACGGTGCCGTCGACCGCCAGATACAGCGGCGACAGGCCCTGCATCTGGGACTCGATGCGCTCCTTTATGTCGGACTCGAGCTGCGCTCCCTCATCCTCAAACACAAAGTGTGCCGAGCCGATAATCGCGCGACGTCCTTCGATGGACGAAGCGATGCCGTGTGCCACGATGTACTCGACGGCAGCATGGCGCTCGCGGTGCTCGAGCCCGCGTTCGCGGGCGGCGTTGACCACGGCACGCGCCACCGGATGCGGGAAATGCTCCTCCAAGCAAGCGGAAAGGCGCAGGACCTCATCCTCGCTCCAGCCGTCGGTCGTGAGCACGCAAGCTAGGCGCGGCTGGGCCTCGGTCAGCGTACCGGTCTTGTCAAAGACAATGGTATCGGCCTTGGCAAACGACTCAAAATACTTAGCGCCCTTGACCATGACGCCCATCTTGGCGGCGTCGCTCATAGCAGTCATGACGGCGACGGAGCCCGTGAGCTTGAGTGCGCACGAGTAATCGACCATCAACGCCGCCGAGGTCTTGATGAGGCTGCGGGTGGTAAGCGCAACCAGGCCCGCGAGCAGGAAGTTCCACGGGACGATCTTGTTGGCAAGGTCCTCCATGTGCGACTGACCCTCGGACTTGAGCGAGTCGGCCGTCTGCACGAGCGAGACGATCGAGCGCAGCTTGGTCTGCGCCGTGTTGGCGCGCACGCGCACCAAGATGCTGCCGTCTTCCACGACGGTGCCGGCGAACACGTCGTCGCCCACGCTGCGCTCGACGGCCAGCGGTTCGCCGGTCAGGGTCGCCTGGTTGACCATAGCGCTCCCCTGCTCGACAACGCCGTCGATGCAAATGGACATGCCAGTGCGCACGGCGACCAGATCGCCGGGCTCAAGCTCGGTGGCGGCAACGCTTACCTCGGTGTCGCCGACGACCTTTTGCGCCTTGTCGGGCACATCGAGCAGCGAGTTGATGAGCTCGTTTTCGCTCATGGCGCGGGTGTAGTCCTCGAGCAGCTCGCCCACATTGAGCAGAAACATTGTCTGGCCCGCGGTGTCGACATCACGCTTGACGAACGAAATGCCGATGGCCGAAGCGTCGAGCACGGGAACGGTCAGGCTCGGCTGCGCCAGCTCATGAAGGGCAGCGCGCAAAAATGCCATGTAACCGGCCACGACAAATACCGCACGCAGAGGCGTGGGCAAGAACCAGCGACGTGCGTAATGGGCACCGACGAGCGTCGCCAGGTCCATAACGAGTTTGTGCTTGCGCGGCTCGAGTTGCATCACGTAGCCTGACTTGGCATCGGCGATAGCTTGAGCATCGAGTGCGCCCAAGGCGTCGAGCACGCTCGCGCGGCGCGGCTCGTCGTACTCCAGCGCCATCTGGCCAATGCGGCCATACACGCGCACCTTGCGCACGCCGTCGATGTCGCCGCCAAGCTTAAGAAGTGCATCGAGATCGCTCTCTGGCACAGGACCCGCCAATTGAAGACGGGTCCTGCCGGGGATCTCGCTAATAATCGAGAATCTCATAGTTTGTGCCTGGGAGCGTTACTCGGCTGCCTCGTCAGCAGCGGCCTCGCTCTGGGTGATGTAGGCCGCCTCGGCAACCATGTCGTCGACATTAGCCTTGGCCTGCTCGACCATGTCCTGGTAGCAGTTCTTGACGCGCATGCCGCACGCAATGCCCTGCACGCAGGCATTCTTGACCGGAGCGCTGGTAAGCAGCTTGATGCCGGCCGTGCCAAGCAGAAAACCGCCACCGACAAGCAGGGTATTGAACGTCGACTTCTTCATGTTGCTTCTCCCTTTTGCCGCATTGGACGCGGCACGGTGCCTTAGCACCCGAGTAAACAAGTTTGCTCGAGCACACTTTTGGAAAATAGTTTAGTTTATCTAACTATCAAGTTCAACAAAGGTTAACTTTTTGGAAATCTTGGGGCGCGATGTAACCAAGGGACCGCCCCCGCTTCACGTCCACAAAATAATGGGCGCGCCAACGG
>USEF01000146.1 GCA_900553475.1 uncultured Collinsella sp.
CGCAGCTGCAGCCGCTCGGGATGCTGCGGCGACCGCCGAGTCTGCAACCGCTGCCGATGCACCCGTCCAGGATGCTACGACTTCCGAGGCCGTTCCCGCCGATGTCGAGCCCGCCGACGTCCGTCCTGGTCGCAGCCATCGTACTGCTGCTAAGCGCACGTCCAAGGCCAAGACTGCCAAGAAGGGTGCGTCCGAGGATTCCGCCGAGACGACCGCCGATGCATCGACTGATGCCGCCGAGCCCCAAGACGTCGAACAGTCTGCGTCCGAGAAGCCCAAGCGCGGTCGTAAGAAGTCCGCTAAGGCCAAGGCGTCCGAGCAGCAGGCCGAGGCCGAGCTGCAGGGCGATTCCAAGGCCGAGGCCAGCGATGATACTGCGGCTAACGCCGATGCCGCCGCAACCGATGGCGCCGCGCCCGCCGAGGCCGAAGACGGCGCTCGCCCCAACCGTCGCCAGCACAAGCGCAACGACGAGCGCAACGAGCGCAAGGACGAGCGCAACAACGACCGCCGCAACCGCCAGCGCGATCGCAAGCAGCGCAACAAGGAGCGTAATGCCGCTCCCACCGAGCCCACGCTTTCGCGCGAGGAGCTCGCGGCCATGAAGGTCGCCGAGCTGCGCGAGAAGGCCAAGGAGTTCGAGATTGAGACGACCGGCAAGAAGAAAGCCGAGCTCGTCGAGGAGATCTACGTCACCGCCGCGAAGGCCGAGGGCTTCCGCGACATCAAGGGCATCCTGCAGATTCGTCCGGACAGCTCCGGTATCATCCATGCCCATGGCTACATGAAGTCCAACGACGACGCCTTCGTGCCCGCCTACCTCATCCGCTCCGCGCGTCTGCGCACGGGCGACGTCATCGAGGGCTCGCTTCGTCCTTCGCGCGGCGGCGACAAGCGCGCCGGCCTCGCCAAAATCACGACCGTCAACGGTCTAGACCCCGAGCAGATTCGCAACCGCCCCAAGTTCGGTGACCTCACCCCGGTCTATCCCAACGAGCCGCTGCGCATGGAGCATGGCAAGGACTCCATTACCGGTCGCGCCATCGACATCGTGTCGCCGATCGGCAAGGGTCAGCGTGGCTTGATCGTGTCCCCGCCCAAGGCCGGCAAGACCACAATCCTCAAGAAGATCTGCCAGTCTATCTCGATTAACAACCCCGAGGTGCACCTCATCTGCCTGCTCGTCGACGAGCGCCCCGAAGAGGTCACCGATATGCAGCGTTCCATCAAGGGCGAGGTTGTGGCGTCGACCTTCGATATGCCCGCCGACAACCACACTCGTGTGGCAGAGCTCGTCATCGAGCGCGCCAAGCGCATCGTGGAGCTGGGCGGCGATGTCGTGGTGGTGCTCGACTCCATCACGCGTCTTGCCCGCGCCTACAACTTGGCGGCGCCCGCCTCAGGCCGCATCCTTTCGGGCGGCGTCGATTCGGCGGCACTGTATCCGCCCAAGCGCTTCCTGGGCGCAGCCCGCAATATCGAGAACGGTGGCTCGCTCACCATCCTGGCCTCTGCCCTCATCGACACCGGCTCCAAGATGGACGAGGTCATCTTTGAGGAGTTCAAGGGCACCGGCAACATGGAGCTCAAGCTCGACCGCGACCTGGCCGACCGCCGCATCTTCCCGGCTATCGACCCCGTTGCCTCCGGTACGCGTAACGAGGACCTGTTGGTTGACGAGCAGATGCGTCCGTTTGTCTTTGGCCTGCGTCGCATTCTTGCCGGCATGAACAACACCGAGCGCGCAGCTGCGTCGTTTATCAAGGGTCTTAAGGGCACCAACACCAACCAGGAGTTCCTGGTGCGTTCGGCCAAAAAGCACAGCGACTACGAGCAGACGTTCTAGGTTGTCATCCACACGCAGCGATAGTCATCAATGCAATAAAGGGTCGGGGCTTTGAGCCTCGGCCCTTTTCTATATCGCCGCTCCGCGCTTATTTTTGACCATAAGACTGGCAAGCAGCAGGTTTCCCGTTTCAATCCGACATCGTCGCTTGCAATCGACAGGGCGGTTTCGCATAATAGCTTTTAAGCTTCGCGACGGATAACGCAGATGAAACGAACCATATACCGTTGCTTTGGGGCATAGCCCCGCTTCATCTTCTCTCGCGCAGCCAACTGAATGATGCGATTTGGGTGCTGGAAGATGGGGAGAGCTCATGGCTTCTTCTGATGCAACACAACGAGCAGTCCTTGCCGGACTTTCGTGCGGGATCGGCCTTGCCGCTCCCGTGGTTATGTATGCCGCGACGCTGCCGTTTTCGTCTGTGAACGAGACGGTCGTGGCGGGTGCGGTTCCCTTCGCCGTGGGCGCGGTGGCGGGCGTGGGCATCTATGCCGCCTCGCTGGGTATCTCCGAGTATCGTGCGCAGCGTGAAGAGCGTCTGTTCCAGCCCGATGCCATGGGCGGTGCCGCCAATCTCAATCAGCATCAAAGCGAGTTCAAGACCGCCTCGATTTCAGCTCAGCAGCAGGATGCGACTCCTTACGCTGCGGCTTCTGATTCTCAGGCTCAGGCGGAGCAGTCTACCTCGGCATTCCTTTCCGGCCTGACTGGTGCGTTCCAGCGCCGTCATGCCGATGATGGTGTCCCTACCATCGCTCGAGCCGCAGATGCTATGGACGAGGACGAGGCTTGGTCCATGATCGACAGTATGCTTGACGACGATTCGCCGGTGAGCTGCGACCCTGCACACTCGCGCGACGTCTATCAAGTCGCCATCGACGAGCTCACCAACGGCGGGCAGACCGGCTCCTTCAATCGCGACGACATCGCCGCCGCGGCACGCGCCGTGTCTGGCTCCCTGGCCGCCCCTGCGGGCAGCACGGCGGCTTTCGTGGCACTCGTCGCCAACGCGGCAGCCAATAACGCCTACAGCGCTACCTCGGCGGACGCGAACGCTTCTGCCGACAATTCGTACGTTGATGAAGCCATGACTGCGGACGAGGAGGCCGTTGCCGCCCGCCGTGCCGCCGAAAGCTCGCTGTGGGGCGCTCCTGCCCAGCAGCAGGCGGCTGAGGCTGCGCCGTACAATGTAAACCTCGCCAGCATGCCTATCATCTCCGGTGCCGCGGATATCGATTTCGATGACCTCGATGAGCCTGCAGCCATCACCGCATCGATTGATGCCCAAGATCGCATCGACACCGGCGACCTTCCGGATGCCTCACTCGAGGTTGATGTCCCCATGGCCGATTACTCGGGCCACGAGGACATGTGGGCCGCCGCCACCGCGATTCTGGATGAGATTGACGAGCCTGCTCCTGTTGCAGCCCCCGCTCCCGTCGCTGCCCCTCAGCCTGCTGCCCCCGCCTATGTCGGCCGTCACAGCGCTGTGTTCCCCGAGGATACTGCCCGTATCTCGCGCGAGAGCATCGAGCGGGCCGAGGCTATTGCCGCCGGCATTATGGAAAACCGTCGTCACGAGCGCGTCAATCAGATCCTCGAGGAGGAGATCGAGCGCCTGCAGTCCTCTACCGCCAAGCGTACGGGCCGTGCCTACCTGAGCGTTATCGAGGGCGGTACCGCCAGCTTCGCGCCGCTCCGCGCGGAGGCATAACTTCTGCATGGTTAAGATCAATCGAAAATGGGCGGTCGTGACCTGCCTGATGGCGCTCTTGATCTGGGGCAATTCGCTGGTTCCCGGCTCGGGGTCGGGCTCGCTGAGCCTAACGGTCATGGAAGCTATCCGCGGTTTCCTGCACGGCGTGGGACTTCCATATGAATGGGTGACCAACTTTGTTGTTCGCAAGTGCGCGCATTTTACCGAGTATATGGTGCTCGGCATCTTGGCAACGCACGCCTTTGATTTTGAGGGCCGGCGCACCTTTGACGTGCTGCTGCCCACGGCGGTGTTCCTGCTGCTGATTCCTTCGATCGACGAGACGATTCAGCTCTTTGTGCCGGGACGCGCCGGCATGATCACCGATGTGATGATCGACTGCTGTGGAGCGGCAACGGGCGTTGTGCTCCGATATCTACTACGATCGCTCATATGTGCCAAAAAGGCCGCCTAGGACGTATGCTTGGTGCTAGGCGGCCTTTTTTATTAGAGGGCTTATATAGGGCGTGGTGGCGTCGTTCCGTAGGTTGGATTTGCCGGGCGCGCCACGCCCTGTGGGTGCGTCTGTTAGTGAAGCGCCTGCGCGCCCAGGGCCAGGCAGCCCATGATGCCCTGCTTGCCCTCAAGGCTGTTGTTGACAATATAGGTATCGATGTCGTTGACCTCGGGCGTGACGATATAACCGATTGGGTTCCGGTGAGTACGGCCGACGATAAAGAGACCGGAGAGAAAATGCTCGTTACCCAATATGAAGGCAGCGTTATAGAAGATACCGGCTTGATAAAAATGGACTTTTTGGGATTAAAAACACTATCCATTATCAAAGAAGCCGTCGAGAATATTCGCCAAACTCGTCACATAGACCTCGATATCGACTCTATTCCTATCGACGACCCCAAGACGTACGAATTATACAGTGCCGGACGGACGA
>USEF01000147.1 GCA_900553475.1 uncultured Collinsella sp.
CACCGCCGTCTACAACGTTGCCGGCTCGCGTGCCGCCGCTGTCGCCGACGCCCCGGCAAGCTTTAAGGTCGCCTTTATCGATGAGCTCTACCGCGCGACCGCCCAAGATATCGCTGATAACCAACTCGAGCTCGAGGAGGCATAAGCCATGTCCGAGCCCGCAACTGCTGCCGGAATGAACACACTCGTCGCCGTGGCCATCGCCCCGTGCGGCACCGGCGATGAGCTGTCCGCCGAGGTCGCCGAGGTCGTGCGCGTCATTCGCGAGAGCGGCCTTCCCAACCGCACCACCTCGATGTTCACCGAGATCGAGGGCGACTGGGACGAGGTCATGCAGGTCGTGCGCGACGCAACCTTTGTGTTGGCGAGCAAGGGCATCCGCACCGAAGTCGTGCTCAAAGCCGATATCCGGCCCGGATTTACCGACACCATGACCGGCAAGCTCGAGCGCATGGAAGCACAGATCAAGAAGCAGGAGGAAACACGATGAGCATCCGCGACAACCTTGATATCTCGGCCTATCTGGTACTCGGCCCCGAAAACACGCTCGGGCGCCCCGTGGGCGATGTGGTGGCCCAGGCGCTCGACGCCGGCTTTACCTGCATCCAGGTGCGCTCCAAGGTGGCAAGCGCCCGCGAGATCATTGCGCTGACCGGCGACGCCGCACAGGCAATCGCTCAGGCCGGCAAGACCGGTCAGGTCGCCTTGCTGATCGACGACCGTCTGGACTGCGTACTCGCCGCGCGCGAGCAGGGCATTGCTGTCGACGGCGTGCACGTGGGTCAGAGCGACATTCCCGTCGAGGTCTGTCGCAAGCTGCTGGGACCCAACGCCATCGTGGGCCTTTCCGCCCGTTGCGAGGAGATGCTCGAGTACGTCAAGACCGCCGACATGAGCCTGGTCGACTACCTGGGCATCGGCCCGCTCCACGAGACCGAGACCAAGCGCGACTGCGGACGCGCGGCCGACGGCTCTATCATCACCAAGAGCTTCGAGGACCTGGCCGCACTCCACGCGGCAAGCCCCGTGCCCATCGTGGTGGGCGGCGGCGTCAAGACGGCCGACTTGCCGCAGCTCAAGGCCACCGGCGTCGACGGCTTCTTTGTGGTGAGCGCCGTCTGCAGCGCCGATGACCCCTACGCCGCGGCCAAGGAGCTCGTCGACACCTGGCAGCAGGCATAGCCATAAGCCGAGCAGCTGATTCGCAGCCTCATATCTTCAGCAATGGAAAGCGCATCCCAGTTTGGACCTCCATTCCGGGATGCGCTTTCCGCCGAGATGGCGGCAGCAGCCTCTACCCTGCCAGATATGCCTCCAGTGCCGGCAAGGTCGCCTCCGCATCGTGACGGCCGATCTGGTAGATGCGCTCGAGCTCATCGGGCTCGCGGCACAGCGACGGCACCTTCACCGATTCGCTCGGCCGCACCACAAAGATCTCGCTGGCAGCCTCGCGACGTGCCAGGTCATCGAGCGTGGCATTGTAGACCTCATGCCGATGCTCAAGCGCTGCGACAAACTCCGGATAGTGACGGAACACGCGACGCAGCATGGGCATCACGCTGTTGGGCTGCTTCACAAAGCCCGCCGGCTGCGTGAGCACCACGATATTGCGGTCATACCCCTGCGCAAACAGCCATGCACTGGGAATAGAATCAGCCACGCCGCCATCCAGGTACTTGCGGCCCTCAATGGCGACAGGACGCGTCGCCACGGGAATTGCCGACGACGCCCGGATCCACTCGATATCGCGCTCGTCGCCATACGGCAGATCGTGATAGACGGCCTTGCCCGTCTCGATATCGGTACACACGCACGTAAATCGCATGGGGCAGGCGCGATACGCCTCCAAGTCGATGGGATCGCGCTCGATAGGCACCTCGTGATAAGCAAAGTCGGCATTGAACATATCGCCGGTTCGCAGCCAGCTGGTCACGCTCGCATAGCGCTTGTCGGCGCAATAGGCCTTGTTATAGCGAATGGCGCGGCCGATCTGGCGCGATTTAAAGTTGTAGCCAAATGCTGCGCCCGCCGAGACGCCCACCATATGGTCGCAGGTCAAACCGTGCTCCATCCAAACGTCGAGCACGCCCGCCGTATACATACCGCGGTAGCCGCCTCCCTCGAGCGCCAGCCCCACCGTGCGCGTCATATTTGACTGTGCCATGCGACCATCTCCGTTCCTGCGTTTTAAACCGGGACAAGTATACCCGTCAACATATATCGTCCCAGTCGCATTTTTATCGAACATCGCATCGTCGCGCTACCGCTTGTCGAATAATAGCCGCCCACAGTATGCGCACCCATATCCCCGCACTCGAGGAAAGCGGCTTTATGGTGACGCTCAACAAGTACATTTGGCAGATTGTGCCCGTCGACGGCGATCATGGCCGCAGCACGCAAATCATTTCATCGATGCTCGAAATGGCGCAGTCGCTCCATCTGCCCGTCGAGGTCGAAGGCGTCGAGACAAATGAACAGGCGAACATGCTACGACAAATGGGCGCCCGCTACGCTCAGGGCTTCCTCTACTACCGCCCCATGCCGGCGAAGGATTTTGAGGCATTGCTCGATGGTGGCAATAACAACTGATACGCTCGCGCGCAAAACGCCACCGCCGAAGGGGGAATTTGCCTCCATTAGCTGACCTATATCCCCAATTCAAACCGAATTGGGGATATGATACAAACCATTGTTCCGCCCAAGGAGGTTATCCATCATGAACGAGTCATATCGCCTGGGTGAGCAATTGATTATTGCCTATCTTCAGCGACTTGCGAATGGCATCTCGACCGCCGAACTCGATGTTGCCGCGCTGCCTGCTGAGCTACGCGCCGTTGGTGAGCAACTGCAAAAGACGCATGCCATCCTGCAACAAGAGCGCCAGCTGCTTGAGCGCAACGCCTATATCGATCCGCTCACCAACTTGGGCAACCGCAGCGGACTCGACCGTCACGTCGAGCAACTCTGGCGCAAAGGCGACCCCTTCACCTGCGCCTATATTGACATCGACCATCTCAAGCATTGCAATGATAGGTTTGGCCACGCCGAAGGCAATCGCTATATTCTGAGCATCTGCCGCACGCTCTCCGAAACCATGGAGCACGATGAGATGCTGTTCCGTATCGGCGGAGACGAGTTTGTGCTTATCTCGCTCTCCGCAAACGAGACTGAACTCGAGCAGCGCTTGGAGCAGGTACGTGCCGGGCTGATCGAGGCGAGCTCAGATGGCAAGGCGCCCATGATCGCCAGCTTTAGCTTTGGCTGCTCGCGCGTCGATCCACTTGCCGGCGACACGCGTCGCCAGATGACGATGGATGCCGATCGCAAGATGTATCGCTATAAGCTTATGCATCGTGTACAGCAACCGGAAAACAATGACGCGCCGCAACGCCCAATCGTCGATCAGCTTCCCTGCAACGACCGGGTGTTCCAAGCGATCTCCATGAGCTCCGAGACGCGCTATCCGTTCATCCTTAACCTCGATACTGGAGAATCGCAATGGTCGGTTAACGCCGTGCGCGATTTTGACCTGCCTTCCCAGCATCCTTTTAACTCACTCGACATGTGGCTCGCCCGCGTTCATCCCGAGGACCGCGACAACGTACGCGCCGAGCTCGACATGGTGATAAACGGCACGTGGCACTTCCACTACATGCAGTATCGCGTAATGGATGCCACCGGAAAATACGCGCTTTGCGACTGCACGGGCTACCGCTTGGACGGCACCGATACCGAGCCCAGCATGTATGTGGGCATTATCGTCAACCGAAGCCTAGCGGATACGACCGACTCGGTAACGGGCCTGGGCGATGTCCACGCGCTGGTCAACGCTATTGGAGAGATGCGCCGCGTGCCGCACGAGGCAGGCTTTATTGCCATTAAGGTCGACGATATCGCCGAGGTCAATGCCCGCTTTGGATTCGATGCAGGCGACCGCGTGCTCGCCGAAAGCGCCGCCTGCCTCATGGATTGTTCGCGCGGCAAGGGCCGCCTGTTCCGCTCGACGGGGCCGACATTCGTGGCACTCTTCGATGAGCTCGGCCCCGAGGCAATCGATGAGATCGCAAGCGACATCGAACGGTTCCTGGGTTCTCCCGTGCTCATCGGCTCGCTTGAATATCAGCCGCCCATTCGCGTGGCCACGCTCCATCTGGACGGCGTCGACCGTCAGCCTGTTTCCATTTTGAACGAGCTTAAAGCGTTGCTCGGGAAAGCCGTGCAGGTGCCAGGTACCAAACTGGATTAGCACCGCGCCCGCACCGCCTCCCCCATCGTGCGATAATCCTCTGCAGAAGTCACCAAAAGCAGAGGGAGTTTGTGATGAAGGTTCTTTTGGTCAATGGCAGTCCCAAGGCAAACGGCAACACCGCCCGCGCACTCGCCGAGGTCGCCGAGCAACTTAATGCAGAAGGCATTGATACCGAGGTGTTTCAGCTGGGCGCCAAGCCCATTCGCGATTGCATCGGTTGTGGCCTGTGCGGCAAGCTTGGCGG
>USEF01000148.1 GCA_900553475.1 uncultured Collinsella sp.
GAGTTCGACCAATCCCTGCCCACCATTGCCGCCGATGATGCCGCAGCCGGCGATATCATCGAGTGCCGCGTGCCCCGTAGCATGCCCGAGGGTTGCCGTGTGCGCGTGATTCGCAGTCAACGCGCCATTGACGCTGCCGGCGCCGCGCTCAAGCGCGATGTGCTGCGCCGCCGCGCCGTAGATGTGTCCGTCGTGGCGCGTCTGGGCGAGCCGTTTACCGTTACGCTCACCTGCTGCGACGACCCCGCGCTTACCGCCACCGCCACCGGCTTTACCGTCGAGGCCGCCAAGACCCGCGCCGTCGAGGCGGCAGACCTGGTTGAGCATGTGGGCCGCATGGGCTCTTCGCCCTTTGAGGCAGCGAGCTTTGACGTTTCGCTCGACGCCGGCTGCGGTATGGGCTTCTCCGCCGTGCACAAGGTGCGCGCCGCCGCCTGTAAAGCGCTCGAGGAGGCCATTCTGGCACCGTACGAGGAGCGTGCGAAAACGCTCGAGTTGCCGGCGATTGTAACCAGTGATTCCCGCCCCGCGCCCGAGCATTACCGCGATGAGCCGCAGATTTGCGCCGCCGTCACCTCGCTCGAAGCCGCCGAGGCAGCGCGCGTGGAGGGTGCAACGCGCATCTACATGACCACCGACGCGCTCGATGCGGCCGGGCTCTCCCCCGCCGATGCATTTGAGCAGGGTATCGTGCCTGTACTCGACGAGGTCTGCCGCGCCGTCGACCACGAGCGCGTCGATCCCTGGATCAATGCTGGAGCCACCGTCGCCGTCGGCAATATCTCCGAGCTCGCCGTAGCCGCGCATGCCGGCGCCACGGCCGAGATTCGCTCTTGCCTGCCGGTGCACAACACGCCCTGCATGGAGGCGCTTGCCGAGCGCGGAGCCGGTGCGTTTTGGCTCTCGCCCGAAATCACGCTCGACGAGATTGTCTCGCTCGGCGCCACCAACGCCCAGTACCTCAGCCGGGAGCTGGCGGCTCTGGGCATCACCGTCTTTGGCCGCCCGCGCGTCATGACAAGCGAGCACTGCATTCTGCAGGTTGCCAACGGCTGCATCCACGATTGCGCCAACTGCCGCCTGCGCGCCCGCAAGCTCTCGCTCAAGAATATCGACGGAAAGGTCATGCCCGTCCGCACCGACATCCACGGCCGCTCTCGCCTGTACGATGCCTACCCCATCGACCTCACGCCGCAGGTCCCTCAGCTGCTCGATGCCGGCGTGCGTCGTCTCATGGTAGACGGAACGCTGCTCGAGACGGATGAGGTGGGCCGTGCCGTCGCCCGCGTCCGTCGTGCCATCGAAGCAGTGCAGGCCGGCCGTAAGCCCGCCGCCCGTCTGCGCGGGGCGACCTCGGGCTGCATGTTTGTGGGAATCAGCTAACCGAAAGGCTTACACGTGAACGAAGAACCTCAAGTCCTCTACTGCGACGCCTGGCTCATGGCCATCGACAAGCCCGCCGGCATGATCGTCCACGGCGACGGCACCGGCGAGCGCACGCTTACCGACTACGCCAGCGATCTGCTGCTGGCGATGGGCGACGGCTTTGCCGCGACCGACATGCAGCCGCTCAACCGCCTGGACCGCGACACCACCGGCGTAGTGCTGTTTTCGCTCGACAAGCAGACGCAGCCCGCCTTTGACCAGATGGTCATCGACCACGCATTCGGAAAGCACTACCTGGCGCTCGCCGAGGGCAAGATCGACTGGAACGAAAAGCTCATCGACAAGCCCATCGCCCGCGACCGCCACGACAGCCGCAAGATGCGCGTCGGCGCCAGCGGCAAGCCGTCTCAAACGCGCGTGAAGGTGCTCAAGCGTCTTAAGAGCCGTCGTGGCCTGCCCACGCGCTCGTATATCGATGTCGAGCTGCTCACCGGCCGCAAGCACCAAATCCGCGTGCACCTGGCAAGCGAGCGTCATCCCCTGGTTGGCGACGAGCTCTACGGCACGCCGCGTCCCTGCGGCCTGATGCTCCATGCCCACAGCGTGTCCTTTACGCATCCCGTAACCGGCGAGCACATCCACATCGAAGCCCCCTGCCCCTGGGAGCCCTAAACCACCACAATGGGGACAGGCACCTTTGTGGTGGTTTTGGCCTTGTCCCATCGCTAGACCGTGATGACGTTGTCCATCGACTGGTACTTGGCTGGCACCTCACCCGCGGTAATAATCGTTGCGTCGCGGAAGTCCGCAAACTTGACGGGCGCCACCATGCCAAATTTGCTGGCGTCCGAGATTACGAAGCGTTTGGCGGTATGGCGCATCGAGACACGCTTGACCTGCGCTTCCTCGATATCCGGTGTGGTGAGACCTTGCTCGGCGGCGATGCCATTGGAACCCCAAAAGCCGCAGTTGAAGTTATAGCGGTCCAGAGTTGCCAAGGCATCGGGGCCGACGAGCGCCTCGGTCTCGGGCTTGAGCTCGCCGCCCAGCACAACGGTGCGCATCCCGCGCAGGGCGAGATGCTGAGCGTGAAGCACGGAATCAGTCACATAGGTGACGCCCTCAAGGCGCGGAAGATGCTCGATGAGCTTGAGGGTCGATATACACAAAGCTATCGGGCTCCACCAGGGCCGCAGCACGGGCGCAGATGCGCTCCTTGTCATCGTTATGGAGATCACTGCGCTCGCCGATCGTCAGGTCGCGCGTCACATGCGCGCGCTCCAGACTCGTCGCGCCTCCGTGTACCTTGGCGATACGGTGTGCGCGGTCGAGCGTCTGCAGGTCGCGCCGAATGGTAGACGCCGTCACGCCCAGGGCCTCAGCAAGCTCCGGCACGGTAACCGAGCCGGCCTGCTGCACCATCGACACGATCGCGTTGAGCCTATCTTCCGCAAGCATCGCTTACTCCTCCTCGGGGTACACGACTCCCCAATCGGCGCGGAGCTTGGTCATCAGATCCATAACATCAGAAGCATAGCCTAGAAGCTCGCGCTTCGAATCATCGCCAGCAACGGCCTTCTCCAGGTCGGCCATCTCGTAGCACAGTGCGTAGGCTTCGGTGCCAGCGTGGACCTCCTCACGGTGACCGTCCGCGGTCCACACGATGGTCGCATGGTCGGCGCGCGGATACTCGTTGACCTCGATATAGCACTTATCGAAACTGATGACCGAGCGCTTGGGCTGTTTGGAGTGGAGCGTAAGGCTCACGACGCCCAGCTGCTGCTCAGCATTACGGCAGACAATGCCACCCGCAACGTCAACGCCAGTCTCGCAGGTATTGCCCAGCGAGACGACCTCGGCGGGTTGGCTGGCCATAAACAGGCGCATGACGGACAGGGCATACACGCCAATGTCGAGCATGGCGCCGCCGGCAAGGCTACGGTTGTAGAAACGATTGGTCAGATCGCCGTACTCCTTGTAGCTGCCAAAGTTGAGCTGAGCGAGATTCATGTGGCCAAACTCGCCAGCATCCATGCGACGGCGCAGCTCCTGATACAGCGGCATGTGAAGCACCGTGGTGGCGTCCATAAGGACCACGTTGTGCTCGTCGGCGATGGCACGGGCCTCGTCGAGCTCGGCAGAGTTAAGGGTAATGGCCTTCTCGCAGAGCACATGCTTGCCGGCGGCCAGCGCGGCACGCAGATAGGTGATATGCGTGTTGTGCGGCGTGGTGATATAGACGGCGTCGATGTCCGGATCGGCGTAGAGGTCCTCAACCGTCTCGTACACCTTCTCGACGCCATACTGCTCGGCAAAAGACTGGGCCTTGGACAGCGTACGGTTGGCGACACCCGCGAGTTTGCGGCCGGCCAGAGCGAGGGACTGGGCCATCTGGTTGGCGATAACGCCGCACCCGATCACGGCCCAGCGGAGCTCGGGGGCCGTAAAGATATCATCGGGGAACGGCTGATCCTGGACCGAGGCAAACGCCGCCTTTGCGGCTGCCTCGGCGTCGAGCGGAGCCTGTTTGGAATCTGCCATCATGTGCCTCCTGAGTCATCGAAGGTTCTTCATTTCTAACAGCCCTATATTCGCACAATTGCGCGCGTATTTGCTCGTATTTGCGTGTCTATTTGCTTTTCAGTCACTATTTAGCCATAGTTTGCGCATATTTGCGCCGTTACACGCATTATCGCGCAATAATATGCGCATAAATGCGCGTGCGAAAGTCCTTGCGAAACATAAAGGGGCGAAAAAACAAAGCCCTAAAAGACAGAGAAGGCTGTATTACTTCACCCCTCTGGGGGCATCAGACATCAAAGGACCGTCCCAAATTGCCGGCACCTGAGGACTGTCCCTAAGTACCGCTTTCGTTGAAGCCCATCCCAGATGGCCAGATATATTAATCTAAAGACTGTCCTCATAGGCTAGTCGTTTAAGAACGTCCCAAACGACCAGTCATGTAAGTCTGTCCCCAATGAGTGTATGCTTACCCAGTTAGGGTACTCATTTAAGTCTGTCCCCAATGAGTAGGGATACCAAATGAGTGGGGATAGAAAAAGGCCCGGGTGCCGTGGCATCCGGGCCATTGCT
>USEF01000149.1 GCA_900553475.1 uncultured Collinsella sp.
TGTTTGCAGGCGATTGGGGCCCCGTTTTTGCGTTGTGCCACTCGAAAGGATGGATATGGAGAAAACTGCAGAGCAGCTGCGCCGCGAGCACCTTGCCCTAGAGGGCGACACCCATGGCAAGAACAAATGGGCGATTCTGTTTACCGTGCTCATCATGACGTTTATGGTGTGTCTGGATTCGACCGTCGTGACCGTGGCGCTGCCCGTGATGCAAAAGGAGCTGGGCGTGGGCCTCGATCGCATTCAACTGGTAAGCTCGGTGTATCTGCTTGCGACTTGCGTGGCTATGTTGCCGTTTGGGCGTCTGGGCGACGTGCGCGGCAAGGTGAATGTGTTCCAGCTGGGCGTCATCGTCTTTTCGGTCGGTTCGCTGCTGTGCGGCCTTTCGGCCTCGCTCGAGGTTCTTATCCTGGCACGCATTGTTCAGGGCGTCGGTTGCGCGGCGGCCATGGCTAACAACATGGGTATCATCACCGAGTCGTTTCCGGCACGCGAACGAGGCCGTGCCATGGGTATTCTCGCGACCTTCGTGGCCCTCGGCATGATGTGTGGCCCCGTGCTCGGCGGCATGCTGGTGGCAAGCTTTCCCTGGGAGAGCATCTTCCTCATCAACCTGCCCATTGGCGTGATCTCGTTTATCGTGGGACTCTACACGCTGCCGCATGTTAGGCCAGAGGCCGGCGAACGCCCCATGCCCCTTGCCGAGGCCGCTCGTCGCTGCTTTGCAAATTCGGCCTTCACCATCAACCTTGCCTGCATGCTCATCGTGTTCGTTGGCATTGGCGCATCCGAGTTTATTCTGCCGTTCTATTTTCAGGATGCGCATGGGTTTGGGTCTGACGTTTCGGGCCTGCTGTTTTTGGCGCTGCCAATGGTGAATGCCTTTATCGGCCCGCTTTCGGGAACGGTTTCGGACCGTGTCGGCTGCGAGGGCCCCACGGCGGTCGGCCTGGGCGTATATGTGTGCGGTCTCTTTGCGGTAAGCACGCTCGACGAGCACTCTTCCATTCCTGTGATCGTCTGCTGTGTCGCGTTTATGTCGTGCGGCACGTCGATTTTCCAGAGCCCCAATAACTCGTTGTATATGGGCTCGGCTCCGCGCGAGGCGCTCGGTTTTGCGGGCAGCTTGGGCAGTTTGGCGCGCTATGCCGGCATGGCACTCGGCATTACGGTGGCGTCGCATATCCTGTATGGGCAGATGAGCGCGGCGATGGGCGAGGTCGTGACCAGTTTCGTTGCAGGCCGTCCGGATGTGTTCTTGTTTGGTTTCCGTTCGGTGTTCTATGTGTTGATGGCTGTGGCCGCTGTAGGCTTTGCGCTCGCCATGGTGCGTTTGGTGAGGGTGCGCGCCCGCCATTAGCCTGTGGAGGCAGGCTTGCCACGAATCGGGCCCATCTACTGGTCTTGCGGCTTTATGATGCGTAGGGGCTTGTGGGGCGGGCGGGGGTCGGTCCGTGGTAGACTATCGAACAACGTTTATTAATCGCGCGGTATCGTTGCCGCGAGAAGGGGTTGCGCCATGCAGGAGCTTGAGGATCGTATTCGCCATGACGGCATCGTAAAGGCCGGTAACGTCCTTAAGGTTGATGCCTTCCTCAACCACCAGTGCGACGTTGAGCTGTTCGACCATATGGGCGCCGAGTGGGCCCGTCTGTTCGAGGGTGTCGAGATCAACAAGATCCTGACGATCGAGGCTTCGGGCATTGGCATGGCTTGCATTGCGGCCCAGCATTTTGGCGGCGTGCCGGTGGTCTTTGCCAAGAAGGCACAGTCCATCAACCTCGACGGCGAGCAGTATGCCACGACCATCTACTCCTTTACCAAGCAGAAGGAGTACCCGGTTATCGTTGGCAAGCGCTTCCTGTCCGAGGGCGACAAGGTCCTGATTATCGACGACTTCCTGGCCAACGGCTGCGCGCTCGAGGGTCTTATCAAGATCTGTGAGGCTGCGGGTGCCGAGGTATCTGGTATTGGCATTGCGGTGGAGAAGGGCTTCCAAGGCGGTGGCGATAAGCTCCGCAAGCGCGGCTTCCGCGTTGAGAGCCTGGCCCGTATCGCCGATATGGACTGCGAGAACGGCGAGATCACCTTCGCCTAGGCTCGCAACACAAGCGATTGGTATGCGATGTGACAAAGGGACTGTCCCTTTGTCACATTTTTTGTATGAGGGGAGGTGTTGATATGGATGAGAACAAGATGGGATGGCGCGAGTATGCGCGCTATGCCGAGATGTCGGTCGAGGAGTTGGCGCGCGATTGCGAGGTGCAGGTGTTTCGCGCGACAGGTCCGGGCGGGCAGGGCGTGAACACGACGGATTCAGCGGTGCGCATGAAGCATGGGCCCACGGGGATTACCGTGACGGCGCGCGAGAGCCGAAGTCAGTTTCAGAATCGTGCGAGCTGTTTGCGTAAGCTGAGGGCAGAGCTTGAGCGTCGCGGGTGTCCACCGCGTCGACGCGTAAAGACCAAGGTGCCTCAACGCTCTCGCCAGCGCAGGCTCAACGACAAGCACTTCAACGCGATTAAAAAGGCCAACCGTCGCAAACCGGGCAGCGACGAATAGCCACCCCTAAGTTGCGGGGAAATAGGGACTGTTTATGCAGCTAAAGCCGCAAGGCAGTCCCTATTTCACCGCAACTTAGGTGAGGTTAGCGGGTGGGGTGCCAGACGTGGAGGGCTCCGCTGAGGATGTCGACCTCGATGCGCGAGGCGACGATGGGCTCACCGTCGGCCTGGATGGGGTAGTCGGGCTCCTCAAAGGTAAGCTCGGCATGGCGACAGCGTCGCATGCGAACCGGTGGCAGCTTGGTGTGGTGGCCATCTTTGGCCGAAAGGAACATGGGAAGCGCGACCGCGCGCGGAACGGGGCCGCAGGCGTAGCAGATGTCGAATATACCGTCACAGGGGTCGGCGTCTGGACAGATGCGATAGCCCGAGCCATAGGTGGGGCCCAGCTGAATTGCCATGATGATCGCCCTCACGCGCTCGGCGGGCGCGCCGTCAAAGCTGGCTGTCATGGGGTAGTTGCGATAGCGTAGGCCAAACTGCTCAAGTCCCGAGAGGGTGTAGAGCGGCGCGCCCGTCAAGCCCGTCTTTTTGCGCAGCTCGGTGGTGCCCAGGCCGATGGCGGCATCGATGCCGACCGAAAGCGTCTGGTCGTAGTACTCAACGGTAGCCTCGTCGCTGCCGCTCGCAGGGCTCCACGAGCGAATGCGCCCGATGTCCTGACGCTGCAGCTTGCAGGTGAGCAACGCGCCAAAATCCTTGCCGGAGAAATCGTCGATGCCGAGCGTCTGGGCAAAATCGTTGCCGGAGCCCACGGGCAGGACGGCGAGGGCGGGGCGGGCGTCTTCCTCTTGCTTCATAAGCCCGTTGACGACCTCGTGGATCACGCCGTCGCCGCCGAGCGCGATAACGGTGCGATAGCCCGTTGCCTGGGCGGCCAGCTCGTTGGCGTGCCCCATGCGCTCGGTCAGCACCAGGTCAAACTGGGATGCGCGTGCGGTCATGTCCAAAAAGCGCTGCAGGCGCTCGGCAACTTCGTGCGCCGCGCCCGACTGGGCGGCTGGGTTGGCGATGATGAGCGTGCGACCAAAATCAGTTGCGTGCATGGGGCGACTCCCGGCGTATGACGTGACGGTGCGGTCGCGCTCAGGTCGAATTACCCCCCGATTGTGGCTGCACGGCGAATACTTACGTCTACTCTATCAGGTCGTTGTGGCGCTCGATAGCATCCGCTACCGTACCGCCCTCATCCACAATAAGCGAACGGCGCTTGGGTGAGATGATGCGCTGGGCGGGGTACACGCCGCGGTGCCCGCCGGTTAGGTAGCTGATAAAGGCCACGATGACAAAGAACCCGGCGGCCGTGCCGTGGAACAGGTCGATGGCCATCATGCAGGTGGTGATGGGCACGTTGAGGCCGGCGCAGAACACGCCGAGCATGCCGAGAGCCGCCAGAAAACTGGGGTCGAGCCCGGTAAGGCAACCGATCCAGCCACCGAGTGCCGCACCGATGCCAAACAGGGGCGTGACCTCGCCGCCTTGGAAGCCCGCGCCCAGGGTAAGTGCTGTGACGACCAACTTGATGGCTGCGTCCGCCAGGGTGGTGTTGCCTGCAAATCCGGCGCCGGAAAGCCACGTGGAAAGGCCGGCGTAGTCCCAAGCGTCGAGGAGGGCATAGGCGGCCAAAACCACGAGTGCGCCGATGAGTGCGCGAACAAGGTAATTGGTGATAAAGCGACCGTACAGGCTCTTGACGGTTCGAACCGACCAGGCAAAGAGACGTGCCGTCAGACCGAAGATGATGGCGCTGATAACAACGATGACAACCGTCCGTGGTGTCATGGTGGGAACGCTGGCGATGACATTCGCTTCGTACTCGGTACCCAGGGCGAGTGATGTAAAGTAGCCGGTAAACGAGGCGACCAGACAG
>USEF01000150.1 GCA_900553475.1 uncultured Collinsella sp.
CGTCGTTGCCACTAAAGCCGCCGCCGTCACGCTTTTTGCCGATGGTATCGATCTCGTCGATAAACACAATGCACGGGGCCTTTTCCTTGGCCTGCTTAAACAGGTCACGAACCTTGGCGGCACCGCGGCCGACGAACATCTCGACGAACTCAGAACCCGAAATGCTAAAGAACGGAACGCCCGCCTCACCGGCAACGGCCTTGGCGAGCAGGGTTTTACCGGTACCCGGAGGGCCGACAAGGAGGGCACCGCGCGGCAGCTTGGCGCCAATTTCCTCGTAGCGCTGCGGCTTCTCCAGAAAGTCGACGACCTCCTTAAGGGATTCCTTGGCCTCTTCCTGGCCTGCAACATCCTTAAAGGTCACGCCCACATCTTTGGAGGCGATAACGCGAGCGCCGGACTTACCCAGTCCGCCGCCGCCAAAGCCACCACCGCCAAAGTTCATCGACGGACCGTCTTCGCCCATGGCCTTCTTCATACGGCGGTTGAGCCACCAGCCGATGAGGAAGAAAATCGCCATGGGAAGAATGAGGGTGAGCAGGTAGTAGGTCATCAGACCCGAGTTCTTATCGGGAACGACCGACTCAAGCGAGGCACCAGATTCAAGCACGCGATCGGTAAAGCCCGCATCATTCGGCACACCGGTCGTCTTGTAGGCGATGTTCTCGTCCTCGCCCTTCTTGGTGTAATAAATCGTGTAATCGTCCGTGTTGTACTCAACCTTGTCAACGCTCTTCTTATCGAGCGCTTTGACAAACGTCGAGTAATCGGTCTTCGTAATCTGCTGCGTGTGACCGATGTTGGGGAACAGAACGGTCGAGAGCACGAGGTAGACGACGAAGGCGATGAGCACGTAGAGGATCATATTCCGTCTACGTTTGTTGTCATCCATCTCCATCTGCTTGAACTCCATCTACTGGGGTTGATAATGCTAACTAGAATACCCAACCCGGACGGCGATAAACCGACGCCGGGCACGAAAGGACAGAGATGGCATCACTTGAAGTCGGCAAGGTTCAGATCTATACGGGCGACGGCAAGGGCAAAACCACGGCTGCGCTGGGATTGGCGATGCGCGCCAAAGGTTATGGGCTCGACGTACTCATGCTGCAGTTTGCCAAGAAGCTGCACTGCGCCGAGCACGACGCCGCGCCGCGCCTGGGACTGCGCATTGTACAGGCCGATCGCGACACACCCGAGGCCTGCGCCGAGCAGATCATGGAGCTCGCACGCGAGCAGATATCACAGGTCGACGTTCTGATTTTGGACGAACTCGGCGAAGCGATGCGCCGCGGATTCGTGACGCGCGAGGATGTGGAGGGACTGATCGCGCTGAAGCCTGCCACCACGGAGCTCGTGCTCACCGGCCGCGGGCTGCTGCCTCTCGCGGACCTCGCCGACCTAGTCACCGAAATGCGCCCCGTCAAACACTACTTCGACGAAGGCCTCCTAGCCCGTCAAGGCATCGAATACTAATTGATCCAAAGGGGACGGAGGAAAACGGACCATCGACATCAAGACGGAGAGAAATGATCCGTTTTCCTCCGTCTCATACGGATCATTAGGCGGTGGCGCGGCCGAGCCAGTTGCCGCTATGGTGGTAGATGGTGAACATCGTGGCGGTGATGAGCCAGGTTACAGGGTAGACCAGCAGCAGGTGCTCAAGCGACGGATCGAACGGCATAATCGCAAACACCCAGATCACCCTGAGCACGACGGTGCCAAAAATCGTGAGCAGCATGGGCTGCAAGCTCACGCCGGCACCACGAATGGAGCCCGACGCGTTCTCGATAATCGAGAAAATCGCGTAGAACGGCGCAATGAAATGAAGAATCGTCGTGGTATACGCCGAAATCGAAGCATCGTCGACAAACAGACGCGACAACGGACCCGAGAATACCAGCAGCACGGCAGACAGGCCGCCAATGAGCATAAACGACAGCACGAGCGACGTATGGTAGCCCTTGCGCATGCGCTCGTAGTTGCGCGCGCCAAAGTTCTGTGCCGAGAACGTGGTGATCGACACGCCAAGCGCCTCGGTAACCATCCAGACGATGCCATCCAAGCGGCCCGAAAGACCCCACGCCGTGGTGACATCGGCACCAAACGAATTGACCGACACCTGAATCAAAACGTTGGAAATCGAATACGCAGCAGACTGAAAGCCAAGCGGCAGACCACACGAGATCATGCTCTTGCAAATGCCAGGATCAATGCCGAGTTTGGACAGTGAAAGCCGCCACGCACCCGGTGCGTGCATCATACGAATCACGATCATCGTGGCGTTAGAGCAAATGGTCAGTGCCACCGCGATACCGCAGCCCAGAGCCTCCATATGAAGCACGGCAACGAAGATGACATCCAGCACCGCATTAACAAGGCAGCCGGAAGCGATAATCACAGCAGGCCCGCGCGTGTCGCCCACGGCGCGCAGCAGTGCCGTTCCCATATTGAGCAGCAGCGCCGCAACCATGGCGGCAAAATAGCAACGAGCATATGCCACGCCCTCGGCCAATAGTTCATGCGGCGTGTTCATAAGCACCAGCATGGGCTCAACGAACACTATGCCAAGAATCGAGAAAACGATACCGCCCACCAACGCGAGCGTCATGGCCGTATGGACCGAACGACTCAGCCGCTCATCATCGTGCTGGCCAAAATACTGACCGGTAATGACCGCGCAGCCGGCGCCAACACCAACGCAAAAGCCAATGCAGAGCTCGGTAAGCACCATCGTGGCTTGAATGCCACCCAGTGCGAGTTTGCCGCCAAACTGGCCGACGATATACGTACCGATGAGCGTGTAGGCCTGCTGAAAAAACGAACTAAAAAAGATGGGAACGCACAGCGAAAGCAGCTGCTGCCAAATAACACCCTGCGTTACATCGATAGCCGTAGATTTCTTAGCCACACGCCCTCCCCGCCAGCGTACGTCAAACAACAAAACGGCAATTTAAGACCAAAGCCAATACCAGCTTAGCACCGACTGGCGGCGACCGAAACACCCCGAATTAGAGCGCGGTGCGGAATAACTGCCTAGTGATACAAACCCGGCTGGTAGTGATACTCGTTGCTCACGTGCGGGCACAGCTGCCAAAAGGCGACGGCGCTCGCCGCGGCCACGTTGAGCGAATCGACCCCGTGCGCCATCGGAATTCGCACGGCTCGGTCGCAGCCCGCAATGGTCTTGGCGCCCAAGCCAGCACCCTCGGTGCCCATAAAGATAGCCAAGCGGTCAATCTCCTGCAGCGCGGGATCGTCCAACGACACAGAATCATCCGTCAACGCCATGGCGGCACACAAAAAGCCGGCATCGTGCAGCGCCGCCAGCCCATCATGCGGCCACACACGAGCCTCGCTGCCAATTCGAGTCCACGGCACCTGAAACACCGTGCCCATGCTCACGCGAGCCGAGCGACGATACAGCGGATCGCAGCACGTAGGGCTCACCAGAATGCCGTCGACATTGAGCGCGGCGGCCGAGCGGAAAATCGCGCCCACGTTCGTGTGGTCGACAATACCCTCGAGAACGCATACGCGCACTGGGCGCTCCCCCGCCGCCTCGACGACGCCGCCCAAGAACTCATCAACCGGAATCTGACGCGGGCGACGGAACGCCGCCAACGCGCCGCGCGTCACATTGAAGCCCGTCAGCTGCTCCATGAGCTCCATGGAGGCCACAAACACAGGAACCGGGCCGTCGCCCTCGCGCACAACCAGGCGCTCAAACAGCGGCATCATCTGGTCGAGCCAGCGTTCACCCAAAAGAAAGCTCACCGGCTGGTATCCGGCGCGCACCGCGCGCTCGATAACCTTGGCACTCTCGGCGATAAAGATGCCCTTTTGCGGCTCCAACACGCAGCGCAACTCGCGCTCGGTCAGTCGCACGTAGGCATCGAGCCGCTCGTCCTCGAGCGAATCAATTCGCAGTACCTCAACGGCATCAGTCATAGCAGCCAGCCCGCACCCTTCTTTACAGCACATCTATACCAAACGAGGCGACGCTAAGCGCCGCCCCATGCATTCAAACAACCCGATGATACCGTTCACGCCAGACGATTTATGCCTCAACGCGACGATACGTCACGAACTCATAATCGACACCCTCGTCGCCCTCGCCCGAGGCAATCGTGGCAACACCGCCACGTCGTGCAATCTCCCACGCGGGATCAGCATCCAGATCGGGAAAGTACGTATCCACGTCATGCACGCAATGGTCATGCGTAACCTCGGCCTCCACGCAGTACGGCAAAAACTGCCGATACACCTCGCCGCCGCCGATCACCCACGCAACGGGCTCATCGGCTACCGC
>USEF01000151.1 GCA_900553475.1 uncultured Collinsella sp.
TGTCGAGGCCCACGTCGTTGTATCCCACGTGGCAGTAATACTGCGCACCGTCATCGTCTGCGGTCAGGTCAATCTCGAGCTTTGAGGCCGTTCCAGCCGCGAGGTTGCCATCGGCACCCACGAGCTTAAACTCTGTCTCGCCGCGGCCCTTGCGGTACCACATATAGGTCGGTGCCAGCCCTGTTTCGCTATCGTCGGCACCGAGTTGCTTCACATGGCCAATCGCCGAGAGCGTCAGGTGGCTTCCCGCCGTGCGCTCAACCGAAGAGTCGTATCCAAGATCCGACCCCTCCGCAGCATCCGCTGCAGGTCCGCTCACGGTCATCGTCATGCCATCGGGCATGGTCTTGACCGTGATGATTGCCGAGCGAATACCTGTTTCGGTCGTGGATCCATTCTTAGCGGCGGCGATGGCGAATCGATACTCCGTATTGGGCTGCAGCCCATCCCACTTGAGCGAGGTCTGCGTGTTGTCGGCAATCTTCCAGCTATTGACGACCGCATCCGCCGCATTGCTCTGCAGCATGCCCACGCCGTAGCTAAAGCCACTCTTGTTTGCGAGCACATCGTCCCAGCTAAACGTAACGCTGGTCGAATCGACGGCGTTTGCCGTAAAGCCCGTCACGGCCGGCGCGTCGGGCATCTCGACGTCCTTAACGTCATAGCCCACGATCCAGAACTGGTCGGTGTCCTTGGTGCCGAGCTTGTCGCCCGAGTCTGCCTCGAACTTGTCGACATCCACCGCGTTGACGCCCAGACGCCACACAAAACCGTACTTGCCCTGCGCGGCCTCGGGCAGGTTGTCGACGGTGCCGCCGTATTCGGTCGATTCACTCGAGGAGTTACCCGTAGTAAAGCCGGCGTTGGCACCAAAGCACAGGCCGCCAAACAACTCGTGCTTTGCGAGCTTCGCGCCCATGACAACGCTGCCGTTCAGCGTCAAGCCGAGCTCGAGCTCCTGCTCCTTGCCCTCCTCGACTTCGATGGTCTGCTCAATGCTCGCCCCCGACTGCGCGGCGGCGCCGTTAAACCCATCGTGCGTGTAGGCGCGCGTTACGCCAGGCTTGCCCAGGCCAAAGGAATCCCCAACGGGAGTCTCGCCGTTGAGCGTCGTTTGATAGGTTCCGGGTTCTCCCGACCGGTTGGTCAAAAAGTAGCTGAGCGGCGTCATATTGTGCTGTTTGGCAATGCGGTCATAGGCCTCGACATTAACGACCGAGGTCTGCGCGCCGAGCGACACGGGCGCCGCCATCACGCCCTTGCCACCAGTTTCCTCATTTTCGATCTCATACTCGTAATAGACCATCGGAATCGTGTAGAGCACGGCCTTGTCACCCTCGCCGGCATGCGACTCATAGCTTACGCTTGCGCTGACCGTGCGCTCGCTCCGGTAGTCATAGCATCCCTCGGCGGCAAAATCGACTGAAGCATTCATCGCGACCAGGGGCGGACCGGTCTGCACCTCGACGGCAACGCCCAACTCGGCGCCAATGGTATAGCCCTGGGATGTCCCCGTGCCCTTTTCCTCTCCGTATGACGTGCCGCCCAACACCAGATAGCCGTATGCCTGCTCCAGATCCTCAACATAGGGCGCATCCTGCAGCACGGCAAGCACGCGCGGGTTGGTATAGACCTTGTAGCGGTCCTTGTACGTGATCTTGACGCTGTCGTTGTCGACATCGGGCAGCGCGAGCGAGATAAATGTGCCGTAGGTAGTGCCGCGACGGTTGCTCTCGCTAATCACCTGCTCCTCGCCGCGGCGCACCTTTCCGTTCTCGTCGAGCGAAAAATGCGAGGCGGTCATCCAATAGTAGTCATCGTTCTTGCGCAGGTCCTCGTCGCGGTGCTTGCCCACCGCGGCGATAAAGCTCTCGTTATAGCGGTCCGAACCCGAGACGCTGCCCGCCTTGACGTCGCTGATCCACACCTGCTCTATACCCTTGTGGTCATGCTTGTTGCTGCTGTTGTATTGCTGACCGCTCATGCTCATGGTTCCGACCATGGACCCCAAGCCCTGAGCCCCGCTCTGTGCCGTGTTGCAGGCAAAGTCGCGGAACACATCGCCGCCCACGAGCACCTCGTCGACCGCCAGCTGCTCGGACAGGCCGTCAAGGTTGGCAGTGGCAAGGGCAATAGGCGCCAAGGTGCACGGATAGCGCTTATCCTGAGCGCTATCCTTCCATGCGCTGTTGGGCACATGCATCAGCCCATAGGAGGCGAGGAGCCCGTCTCTGTATTCCTTGCAATCGGAAAGCTTGAACTCGCCAGACTCCGAGTCAAAATACGCGTAGCGGTACAGCGCGCCGTACAGCCCCTTGCTGCCGTCAGAAGCGCCGTAATCAAAAGCGCTGTGTTGCCAGTCATAGCCCGCAAGAATAAGGCCCGTGACGGTTTCACCCGTCTTCTTTCCTTCTTCATCGTAGGCGGCAAACGTGCCGAACGTCGCATTCGCAGCGACCATGGTCTTGCCGTTCGCGGAGAGGGAGATTGCGCCCGCGTCGCCCAGAGCATCGACATGGACGAGCGCACCCTTGGATGCATCCCACGAAAACAGCTCGCAATGCGTCGACTTATCAATATTCTTCTTGCCGTAGGGTGCCGAGACCACGATGGCGAGGTCATCGCAAAAATCGCGATCGAGGTCGCCGGCCGCTAGCGAAACGACAGGAGCTGACTGAAGCTGCGTCCAGGAGTCGTTCCCGCCCTTGTTGTGCGTGGTGTAGTCCGCGGCGTTACCGGCATCGATCTTGACGACGCTTTGCTTCCAGTTGCCGCCCTCCAAGTCATACATGTCGACTACAGCCTTGCGCACGCCGTTCTCGTCGACATAGCAGCCCGCGTAGACAAAAAGCTCGTCGACGCCGTCGCCATCGACATCGCCCGCCTCGACATCAAAGACGGCGTCGTGCTCTTGCAGGTAACCGGCATCCAGGTACTTAAAACGGCCTTCGTACATCATATTAGTGTTGACCGTCACCGGCAGGTGTGTGTCGAGAGTGCGCGTACGCCCGTTGCTAAACGAGTAGAGGACCAGCTCAACCTTTCCGGCGTATGACTTGCCGTCAATCGTCGTGGAGGAACTGTCGCCGTAGGCACGGAGCTCGGCAACGCGGCTCTTTTTGCCCGTGCTGGCGTCGCTGCAGAACTCAACACTCGTGGCGTGAATGCCCGAGAAACCGTTGTTGTCGTTGGCGAGTACTGTTGAGGACTCATTGTTGCTTAGGTACGACCAGGTGCCGCCACCGTAGTCGCTATGCTTGTAGAGATCGCTGTTCGTATCGAAGTTGTTGACGTTTTGCCAGAACTTTGCGGCGCCCCACACACTTCCATAGCCATCGGTGAGTTTGCTGCTGCCGCCAATGTCACCGCGCTCGACGTTCTCGAGCTTGTCGCGCAGAGTGTAGCGATTGCCATGGCTACCGTTAGCTGCCATATAGACCTCGCTGCGCGTGGCAAACGTCGTGGGGGTATCAGTGGAATAGGGGCCAACGGTATCGGCCGGAATGTCCTCGCTCGTGCCCAGACCCAGGGCTTGATAATCCTGCTCGGTCATATCGGTGATTGCGGGCGCGTCTGCCGCCTGGGCAACCTGGGGCGTGGCCGTGAAGCAGGCGACGCTCGTGGCGATCAACGCAGCAAGCGCCGCCGTCCCAACAAGCGGGATTTTCGACAGCCTACGGATACGGGGGCGTGGAACGTACATGAGGGACCTCGCTTTATTCGAGTGGAGTGGACTCATTTTTGCAAATGATACGTCCGATGCCCGATATCACGTGTCTCATTTTCGCCAACGGCGTGTCTCATTTTTGAGAATCCGAGATGCCGCGGAAATCTTATCCCAGCTCAAAGGCCATTTCTGGGATGTATTTTCCGTCGAGTGCCTCATCGGGAAACTGCATCCCATTTCAAGCGTCGATTCTGGGACGCACTTTCCCCTTAGACCCTCAACCGGAAACCGCATCCCACTTTGAGCGCAAATTCCGGGATGCATTTTCCGCTTGAGCCTCATTGGGAAACGGCGTCCCACTTCGACCGCCCAGAGTGGGATGCACTTTCCGCAAAGCACCTCAACGGGAAACTACGTCCCATTCCAAAGGCAAATTCCGGGACGCATTTTTCGAAAGCCTGCCCATCCGGAAAGCCCGTCCCACTTTGGACGCATCCGGGCACGGAACCATCGACCTATCAGGCCTCCCATCAATAAAGAGGCGTCCTTCCGGACGGCGGGGCACGAAGTTCATCGCGAGTTCCGCACGCAAAGAAGGCCACTTAATGTGGCCTTCGTCTTGCGCAGGACTG
>USEF01000152.1 GCA_900553475.1 uncultured Collinsella sp.
CGGCGCCCCCTTTGCGTTGGCGTGTCGGTTATGCCTTACAGCTCGTAGAGCGTGGTGAACTTGTCCTGCAGGTAGCTGCAGTAGTAGCGGGCATCGAACGCCATGCCGCAGGCGCCCTTGATGAGTTCCGGCGCGTCTTTGGCGCGGCCCCACTGCCAAATGTGCTCGCCCAGCCAGGCGCGGACGGGCGCCAAATCGCCGCTCGCACAGGCGCCGTTGAGGTCGACGCCGTCGCGGCACATGGCCGGCACGAACATGGCATCGTAGGCGCTACCCAGCGCATAGGTGGGGAAGTAGCCAAACGAGCCACCGCTCCAGTGCGTATCCTGCAGGCAGCCGTGCGTGTCGTCGGGAACGGGAATGCCCAGGTACTCGTTCATAAAGCGGTTCCAAAGCGCGGGGATGTCCTTGGCCGTGGCCTCGCCGGCAAACAGCATGCGCTCGATCTCGTAGCGCACCATAACGTGCAGCGGATAGGTGAGCTCGTCGGCCTCGGTGCGGATCAACGACGGCTGCGCGATGTTCACGGCGCGGTAGAGCGTGTCCTCGTCCACGTTGCCGTAGACCTCGGGTGCGTGGCGGCGCAGCGCCTCGAGCAGCGGTCCCATAAAGGCGCGGCTGCGACCCACGGTGTTCTCGAAAAAGCGGCTCTGGCTCTCGTGGATGCCCATAGAGGTGCCGCCCTCCAGGCAGGTGCGCGCATAGGCAGGATTGACGCCCAACTCGTACATGGCGTGTCCCGCCTCGTGGATGATGCTGTAGACGTTGGAGATGCAGTCGTCCTCGTAGATGTGCGTCGCGATGCGCGCGTCACCCACGGCAAAGCCCTCGCTAAACGGATGCTCGGTAAAGGCAAGCGTGGTGTCGTCCAGGTTCAGGCCGACAAGCTTCATCAGGTCGAAGCTCATGGCACGCTGGGCGGCCTCGGGCACGCGGGCGTGCAAAAAGTCGGCAGCCGGTTGCTGGCCGCGCTCGCCGATGGCGTGCACGAGCGGCACGACCGTGGCCTTGACCTCGTCGCAAAACGCGTCGAAGCTCTTGGCGGAAAGGCCGCGCTCGTACTGGTCGAGCCAAACATCGTATGGGTCGCGCTTGGGGTCCATAAGTTCGGCCTGATGCTTAAGTTGGGCGACGATCCTATCCACATAGGGCTCAAAGCTCGCCCAGTCATTGGCCGTCTTGGCCTTGTGCCACACGGCATCGGCCTCGCAGGTGAGCCTGGTCCAGGCCTCGGCCTCCTCGGTGGGGATGACGCTTGCCTCGCGCTGGTCGCGACCGAGCACACGGATCTCGTCGAGCAGCTGCGGGTCGTCGATCTTGCCGCCTGCAACCGTCTCGCGCGCTAACGAGCGTACGAGCTCAACGGACTTCTCGCTGGTCAGTAGCTTGTGATGCTCGCCGGCAAGCGTGCCCATGGCGTCGGCACGGGCGGCAGCACCGTTGGCAGGAGCAATCGTCGCTCCATCGAACTCGGCAATCTTGAGCAGGTACTCGCGAGTCCACAGCTTGCCCTCGAGTTTGCGGAACTTTTTGACGGCCTTGTCGACTTTAGCGGCCTTGACTCCCTTGTCGGCCTTTGCCACGGCGGCCTTGGCCTTCTTATCGAGTTTCTTTCCCATACCGTATCCTTAATCTCGCAGGCCGAGCGCCGCAGGCGGATGCACGGCCAGTTTGCACAACTACCTGCTTTGTACCCAGCACGAACAAAACGGAACGCGGCGATGCGCTCGCGAAATGTGTTATCCTATAGCCCAATGCGTTGACGGAGAGGGTTTTGCCCGCCGTGTCGCCGGCAAGAGAGGGAAGGTCATGGGCTGCAAGCCTTCCTGCGGTGGCAAGGGCCAAGCGTTCACTCCCGAGCAGCGACCTCAACGGGCGCGCGGCCAGTGGCAGCAAAGCCTCAGTAGGGAAGCCGTGAGCCTCGCGACAAGAGGCGCAGAGTGGGCGCGGCGGGCCAGACATCCGCCGGGTCAAACAAGGTGGTACCGCGGAATTTAACCGTCCTTGGGCAATGCACATGCCCGAGGGCGGTTTTTTGTTACCGAACCGGGCCGCACATCCGCAGCTATCGGGTGCTAGCCGCCCCGGCAAGCGGGATGCGCGAGAGACGAAAGGGAAGACATGAGTCTGATTGATGATCTGGTCAAACTCGAGGAAGAGGCCAAGGAGCTCGTCACTAGCGCCGACGACGCCGCCAAGCTCGAGGCTGCGCGCGTTGAGCTGCTCGGCCGCAAGGGCCGTATCACCGGCCTGATGCGCATGATGGGCAAGCTCGCCCCCGAGGATCGTCCCATGATGGGCAAACGCGCCAACGAGATGCGCCAGCTGATCGAGGGCATGCTCGACGAGCGCACCACCGAGATGAAGGCCGCCGCCCTCAAACACGCATTCGAGCACGAGGCCGTCGACATCACGCTGCCGGGCATCCGTCCGCAGATCGGTCACCAGCACCTGATCAAGCAGATCATCGAGGAGGCCGAGGACATCTTCTGCGGCATCGGCTACACCGTCGAGTCCGGCCCCATGGTCGATACCTCCTACTACAACTTCACCGCGCTCAACGCGCCCATGGATCACCCGAGCCGCTCGGCTCGCGACACGTTCTATGTGGTCGACAACAACCCCGGCAGCGTCGCGCATCCCGAGGCGCATGCCCATGGCGAGTCCGACGTACTGCTGCGCACCCAGACCTCGGGCGTGCAGATCCACACCATGGAGTCGCAGAAGCCGCCCATCTACATGATCTGCCCGGGCACCGTCTATCGTCCCGACACGGCCGACGCCTGCCACCTGCCGCAGTTCAACCAGATCGAAGGCCTGGTCGTCGACGAGGGCATCACCTTTGGCGATCTTAAGGGCACGCTCGACTACTTTGTTAAGTGCATGTTTGGCGAGGACCGCAAGACGCGTTACCGCCCGCACTTCTTCCCCTTCACCGAGCCTTCCTGCGAGGTGGACGTGAGCTGCCACGTCTGCGGCGGCAAGGGCTGCAACTTCTGCAAGCACAGCGGCTGGATCGAGATCCTGGGCTGCGGCATGGTCGACCCCAACGTCCTGATCAACTGCGGCATCGACCCCGAGAAGTACACCGGCTTCGCCTTTGGTATTGGCGCCGAGCGCGTCGCGGCACTGCGCTACGACCTGCCCGACCTCAGAACTCTCATGACGGGTGATATGCGCTTCTTGAATCAGTTCTAGGCTGCGGCTTGCCCAAGCACGGCACCTCGGCGCTCATTCGTCGCTTGCGTACCAAAGTACGCGGCGCTCCTCTTTCGGGCCGATCTGCCGCACTTGGACAACCCTCGCTTTGTAAGGAATGTTCACAAAGTTGAAGTTTCCACCTGCATCTCTTCGCAGGCTTTCAGTATGAAAGGAGAGCTAGATGCGTGTTTCTTACGACTGGCTCAAGACCATGATCGATATTCCGGAGGATCCCAAGACCCTTTCGGACGAATATATCCGTACCGGCACCGAGGTCGAGGCGATTGACACCGTGGGCGAGTCCTTCGACCACGTGGTGACCGCCCAGGTGCTCACCAAGACCCCGCACCCCGATAGCGACCACATGTATGTGTGCTCGGTCGACGTGGGCGACAAGAACCTCGACGCCGACGGCAACCCCGCTCCGCTGCAGATCGTCTGCGGCGCGCAGAACTTCGAGGCCGGTGACCACATCGTCACGGCCATGATCGGCGCTGTCCTGCCCGGCGACGTCAAGATCAAGAAGAGCAAGCTTCGCGGCGTCGTGTCCATGGGCATGAACTGCTCCGCGCGCGAGCTCGGCTTGGGCGGCGACCACTCCGGCATCATGATCCTGCCCGAGGATACGCCCTGTGGCATGCCGTTTGCCGAGTACGTGGGCTCGAGCGACACCGTGCTCGACTGCGAGATCACGCCCAACCGTCCCGATTGCCTGTCCATGATCGGCATGGCCCGCGAGACCGGCGCCATCTTCGACCGCGATTTCCACGTTGAGCTGCCCGCCATCAAGGCCGAGACCGGCCGCGCGACCGACGACGAGCTTTCCGTCGAGATTGCCGACGAGGGCCTGTGCGACCGCTACGTTGCCCGCATCGTGCGCAACGTCAAGGTCGGCCCCTCGCCCGACTGGATGGTCAAGCGCCTTAACGCCTTGGGCGTGCGCCCGCACAACAACATTGTCGACATCACCAACTATGTGATGATGCTCACCGGTCAGCCGCTGCACGCCTTTGACCTGGACACCTTTGCCGAGCGCGAGGGCAGGCGTCGCGTGGTGGTTCGCGCCGCCCAGCAGGATGAGAAGTTCA
>USEF01000153.1 GCA_900553475.1 uncultured Collinsella sp.
TAGCTGCCGGCGGGCCTGTTCCTGTTTGTCGAGGGGGTGCGATGGACGGAGCCGAAGCGGTCCGGCTCCAAAAAAGGCGGACGCCGTAGCGCCCGCCCTAAAGCAATCGAAAGCTCAAGCCAGCAGATCGGCCTAGTACACCATACCCATGGCGTCCTGAACCTCGGCCAGGGTCTGCTCGGCGATCTCGTTGGCGCGACGGTTGCCCTCATGCAGGACGTCCTTCACATAGTCCAGATCGTTCTCGTAGCGCTGGCGACGCTCGCGGATAGGTGCGAAGTACTCGTTGACGGCCTCGGTCACGTACTTCTTGAGCTGGCCGGAGCCGCCCATGCCAATCTCCTCGGCAATCTCGACCTCGGAGCGACCGGTGCAGATGGCAGCCGTCGAAAGCAGGCCGGACACACCGGGGCGGTTCTCGGGGTCGAACGTGATCATGCGCTCGGAGTCGGTCTGGCTCTTCTTGATGCGCTTGGCCGTTTCCTCGGCGGTCATCGAAATATTGATGGCGTTGCCGTAGCTCTTGCTCATCTTGCGACCGTCAAGGCCGGGCAGCAGCGGGGTCTCGGACAGCAGCGCCTCGACCTCGGGAAATACCTTGCCGTAGCGGTTGTTAAAGCGGCGGGCGATGGTACGGGTGAGCTCGATGTGCGGCAGCTGGTCGCGGCCGACGGGCACCACATTGCCCTTGCAGAACAGGATGTCGCAGGCCTGGTGCACCGGGTAGGTGAGCAGAAGGCCGGTAAGCTCGTGGCCCGAGGCCTCCATCTCGGCCTTGACCGTGGGGTTGCGCGCCAGCTCGGCCTCGGACACCAGCGACAGGAACGGCAGCATGAGCTGGTTGGCGGCGGGCACGGCGGAGTGCGCGTAGATCATGGTCTTGTCGGGGTCGATGCCGCAGGCAAGGTAGTCCATGACCATGTTGTACACGTTGTCCTGGATGTGCTCGGTGGTGTCGCGGTCAGTGATGACCTGGTAGTCGGCGATGAGCACGTTGGTCTTGGCGCCCATGTCCTGCAGCTCAACACGGCCCTTGAGGGTACCGAAGTAGTGGCCCAGGTGCAGACGGCCGGTGGGGCGGTCGCCGGTGAGCATGGTGAACTTCTCGGGCGTCTTGGTCAGGCCCTCGCGAATGGCGTTGCTCTTTTGCAGCGCGACTTCGTAGCTGTTCTCGTTTGGCATGATTGCTCCTAACGTTTGTTCATGGGTCAAGATGATAACGCGTTTATTGGAGGGGCGGGACGTAAGTAGGCGAGGGGCGGGAGAGGGGTGGCTTGTGCGATGGGTGCGGCGCGGCCGCGCTTGGCCAACGGTGCCTTGGCACATCCTCGGTAGCTTGCCCTAGAGCTTGTGGTGGCGCTCTTCCTTACGTTCCTCAGCTGCCTGCTCCTCCTGCTTAAAGGCGGGGTCGTCGGGGGTGACGAGCTCGTCCTCGTGCGTGCGCTTGTTGTAATGGTGGCGCAGCACGGGCTCAAACAGATGCAGATGCTTGGCGAAGGCAGCCGAGCCAATGGCGAGCACGGTAAAAATGAGCACGCGCATGGGCACCTCGACCTGATTGATGGCGGCGGCGCCGGCCGAAAGCATGATGCACCAGGCATAGATGAGCAGCACGGCCTGTTTTTGGTTGTAGCCTTCTTGGATCAGGCGGTGGTGGATGTGGCCCTTGTCGGCCTGTCCGATGCTAATGTGGGCGCGCTTGCGGCGCACAATGGCGCTAAACGTGTCGATGATGGGCACGCCGGCAACGATGAGCGGGATGATAAGCGAGGTGAGTGCGGCGGTGCGGCTCACGTTGAGCAGCGAGATGGAGCCCAGCGCAAAGCCCAGAAGCAGCGACCCCGAGTCGCCCAAGAAGATGCTTGCGGGGTTGAAGTTGTAGTGCAAAAAGGCCAGACAGGCGCCAAAGAGCGCAATAGAGAGCGCGGCGGCGTCGATGCGGCCCGAGAGCACGGCCATCGAAAACATGGTGAACGACGCGATGCCGCAGATGCCCGTGGCCAAGCCGTCGAGGCCGTCGATGAGGTTAATGATGTTGGTGAATGCCACCAGATAGATCACGGTGATGGGGTAGGCGAGCCATCCGAGCATGATCTCGCCGGGGGCAAACGGGTTGACGATGACGCCGATTTTTAGGCCGCCGATACAGGCGATAAGCGCGGCGAGGACCTGTCCGGCCAGCTTTTGCTTGGGCTTGAGCTGGAAGACGTCGTCGATAGCGCCGGTCGCAAAGATGACGGTAAAGGAGAGCGCCAGCATGGGATAGCTAATGTGAAGGCGCGGGTGCGGCACCAAAACGGGCGGCCAGCCTAGGTGCCAGGTGCCTAGGATTTGCACAGTGCAGGCGACGACCAGGCCCAAAAACACCGCCGCTCCGCCCAAACGTGGGATGGGCCTGGTGTTGATGCGGCGCTTAGAAGGATAGTCGACGGCATCGAGCTTAATTGCCAAGCGCTTGACCAGGGGCACCGCGAGGAAGGTCGTGATAAAGGCCGCCGCTGCCACGCATAGGTACGGTATGTAGCTCGGGGATGAAGCCATGAATCTAAAAACCGCCAAGCGTCGAAGGAAAAGGTCAAAGGTTGCTACGCGGAAATGGCATAGCTGTCCCATGATACTCGACCGAGGGGGGTGCGGAGGTTTGCATCGTGCGATTATCACGCGCATACCAGATATTGGAATGTTGTCGATGGCTTGTCGGGATGCCGGCGGGGATCCATATGGACTGTATGGTGATTTTCGGCAAAAGAAAACCACCCCCCACGTTACGAAAATGAACCCACCTAAAACAGGTGGGTGCCCTCATCGACTGTTCCAGCGTCCTTAACAACGAAGGATACCTGTACTAGGCACGACTGTGTGGGCTCCCTAAATAAACGCGACGGTTCACCCAGTTGCTCCGCGGGGGGCGGAATACCTACATCATAAAGCGGCACTTTATCGATTCCAGTCTTGACATTACAAAAATCGTGTCGGACGATTACGGCGCCTTAGGGACGGAGCCGTCTACCCGGTCTGGCCCTTTACGTTTGAGCTGCTGAATCGTTGTTTTGGAGCATGTTTTTATGCCGACGTCGTTGACCGAACTTTTTTCGCCCGCCTGCCATTTGTGTCCGCGCCGTTGCGGTGCGGCGCGCGATGAGGGCGCGCACGGCGTCTGCGGTGCTAACGACACGCTCAAGGTGGCCCGCGCCGCGCTTCATATGTGGGAGGAGCCGCCTATCTCGGGCGAGGCCGGTTCGGGCACGATCTTCTTTAGCGGTTGCTCGCTTAAATGTATCTACTGCCAGAACCACGAGATCTCGACCGGCAATTTTGGCCTTGAGATTTCGCCTGAGCGCCTGGTCGAAATTATGCTGGAACTGCAGGACCAGGGTGCCAACAACATCAATTTGGTGACGGCGACGCACTATGCGCACCTGTTGCCTGCCGTGATTGCCGCGGCACGGGCGCGCGGACTGGTTATCCCGATCGTCTACAACACGAGTGGTTACGAGCGCGCGAGTGCCGTGGCGGCGCTGGGCGACCTGGTCGATGTGTGGCTTACCGACTTTAAATATGCCAATGCCGGGCTTGCGCAGTCGCTCTCTCATATAAAGGACTACCCACGTGTGGCCGTGTCAGGCCTGGCTCAGATGGCGCGCGAGATCGAGCGCCGCGGGGGAGAGTTGGTGGATGAGGGCGGGCTCATGAAGCGCGGCATCATCGTGCGCCACCTGGTGCTTCCGGGGCATGCGGACGATTCGTGTCGCGTACTGGACCTAGTGTGGCAGACGGTGGGCGACGTGCCGATCTCGGTCATGAACCAATACACGCCCAATGCCCTCATGCGCGAGCAGGGTGGCGATCTGGCGCGCGCCGTGACGCGCGAGGAGTACGAGCGGGTGCTCGACCATGCCGACGACCTTGGCTTTACGACGATGTTCTGGCAAGAGGGCGGCGCGGTAGACGAGAGCTTCACCCCGGCCTTCGACACCACCGGTGTTCTCACCAGTGCAAAGTAATGCGTTCGTCGATGAATTTTCTGGGACGGGGATAAAAAATCATCGAGAGCATCGCCTGTTCGAAAAGTTGCCAAAATAGCCGCGCCCCAAAAAGACTGGTTATTGGGCGTTGACAGTTGGCGAGCCGTAGGTAAAATATCGACTTGTCCTGGGGACGTAGCTCAGTTGGGAGAGCGCTGCCGTCGCATGGCAGAGGCCGAGGGTTCGACTCCCTTCGTCTCCACCCTTGGATTTGATA
>USEF01000154.1 GCA_900553475.1 uncultured Collinsella sp.
CGCCTGAACGCTCACGACGAGCTTGCCCTTCAGGGACTGGATCAAAGGATCAACGGTCATGTTCGACTCAACCTTTCTCAAAACAGCCTTCTGAGACGCCGCACCTTGACGTTCAAACCGTCGCTCGCGTACCGAAGTACGCTTCGCTCCTCTTTCACGTCAATCTGCGGCACCTCAGAAGGCACACTTGGTAGTTATGTTTACTTCAACGAAGCAAGAAGATGCTCGGCGGCACCGATGAGCGGAGCATCGCCCTCCAGAGAACCGATGAGGATCGGCGTGTCCTGAAGCGGATCGAGCGCCTGGCTAGCATAGCCCTTGTGCACCGAATCCTTCCACGTCTGCGAACGCCAATCGGGACCTTGGTGAATCACGCCGCCCGAAAGCACGATGACCTCAGGGTCCAGGATGTTAGCGAGCGAGCCCAAGCTGGCCCCCAGCGCAAAGCCGGCGTCATGGATGACCTCGGTCGCCTTTGCGTCGCCCGCACGGCACAGATCGTTCACATCGCGACCGACCGAAGGACGGCTGGGGTCGACGCGGCCAAAACGCTCATCGTACATTCGACCAATGGAAGTGCCCGAAGCAACCGACTCCAGATGGCCGGAACGCCCGCAGGCGCAGGGAATGCCGGCGGCAGCCGAACACTCAATGTGGCCCATATGACCGGCAGCACCATGGAAGCCCTGCATCACGCGGCCGCTCTCGACATATGCGCCGCCGATGCCCGTGCCGATGCCAAGACACAAGACGGAGAACTTGCCCTTGCCGACGCCCCAGTGGGCCTCGCCCAGAGCATGAGCCTGCACGTCGCCCACAACGGCAACGGGAAGACCGAGGTCCTCGCGCAGACGCGGCCCCAACTGAACGCCGGACCAGCCGGGCATGATCTCATTGGCATACGCGATGGCGCCCGTCTTGGGATCGACGACGCCGGCGGCGCCGATACCGACGCCAAGGACCTCGACATCGGGATTCGCCTCGAGAGCGGCCTTGATGGACGCCTCGATACGCTGGAAGACGGCCTCGCCGCCCTCTTGGGCCTCGGTGGGAACCTCGGCCTCAAAGACGGGACGGGGCACACTACCGTCAGCCGGGTACTCCATGATGGCAGTCGCGATCTTAGTTCCGCCGATATCGACAGAGCAGACGTACTTGTTCTCCATGTCGCTCTCCTTAGGAGATAAAAACAACTACAGGAAATGAAGGCTGCGTTATCGCCGCAGCTTGGTAAAGGTTTCCCGGGTGTCCGAGGTTGGGGTGAAAGCGGTCGGGCGTTGACCTAATGGGTCACGCTCGACCGCTTGAGCCCCAAGATCGGGTGCCCGGGGAAGCTTTACAGGAGACCGTTGTCCTGGAGGACCTTCTTAATAGCCTCGACGTTCTCGCCGGTCATGGCCTTCACCGGGCGCGGCATGGTCGGGCTGTCGAAGATACCCATGAGGTTCATAGCGGTCTTGAAGGCGCCGACGCCACCGGCATAGCCCTGGACGCCCGAGGTGACATCCCAGATATGCGAAATCTCATTGAGGCGATCCTGCTCGGCCTTGACGGTAGCCCAGTCACCAGCCTGAGCGGCCTTCCACTGACGCACGTAGCCCTCGGGCTCAACGTTGGCGAGACCCGGGACGGAACCGTCGGCGCCACCGAGGTAAGCGCCGTCGACAACAACCTCGTGACCGGTGAGGATGCTCATCGGATGGCCGTTCTTCTCGTTCTCCTGAACGAGGTAGCGGAACGAGATGTCATCACCCGAGGAATCCTTGACGCCGGCCAGAACGCCCTCGGCACCGAGCTTGGCAAGGAGCTTCCAGGGGAGCTTGGTGTGGACACACACGGGGATGTCGTAGGCGAAGATGGGCAGGTCGAGTTCCTCATGCAGGATGCGGAAGTGCTCCTCGACCTCGGTCATGCCCTGCAGGGCATAGAACGGGCAGGTGGCGACGAGAGCATCGGCGCCCAGCTCCTGAGCGACCTTACCGTGCTCGATCATGCGCTCGGTCTCGGTGTCGATGATGCCGACCAGAACGGGAACGCGGTGGTCGACGATACGGACGGCCTCGGCGATGATCTGACGGCGACGCTCGTCGGTGGAGAAGACGACCTCGCCCGAGGAGCCCAGGAAGAACAAGCCATCGACGCCGGCATCGATCATGCGGTTGATGCTGCGCTCAAAGGAGGCAACGTCGAGCTGGTGATCTTCGGTATCGGGAACAACGACGGGAGGGATAACGCCGGTGAATTTCTGAGTTGCCACAAGAATCTCCTTAGTTGTCTGGCGGGCAGCCCTATGCCGCCCACTCTTGTTGGCAGTGTCCAGGCCGCCTAGGCCAAAGAACACGGGTAGAACGTTTGGTTAAAGAAGTCGACGACTTCGTTTTCGAACGCATTGATGCGCTCGTGAGCGTATTTGGCATAGACGATATGCCTCCGGTCACACTCAAGACCGTTGAATACGGCAAACTGGCCCTTGGGGTCGCTCGCGGCATCCATGAGCGATGTGCCCATGAGCACCGATCCGCGCACCCGAGACGACAGCGCCTCAAGGCCACCGGGAATTGGATTGGCAACCGCCGTGCAGGCGAGGCCCCGCTCGTCCAGAGCAGAAACCGCCAGCGCGACTCCGCCGCCAAGGCCCTCGCCCCATGCAAAGATGCGGTCGGGGTCCATGCCATCAAGATTGCGCGCCACCTTCGCCAACGCGCAACCCCAACGGACGCGCTCGACAAAAGCGGACGAAGAAATCCCCCGCTGCAGGTCGTCCGCACCAGCAACATCGTCATCCAGCGCGAGGACGGCATACCCCATGGCGGCAAATCTCGTCATGTGATGCCAGCCGCGCACAGGCCGATCGATGTCGTGGAACATCAGGCACAGCGGCACGCGCTCAGATACTCGGGCACGACCGACAGGCTCGATCAAACGAGCGTGAATCGCATCGTCACCGAGCTCAAAGGAGACCTCCGAGTAACGGGCGCAGGGGTTAACAAAGTCAATCGCCGTAATGGCCAGGCCTTGAATCTCAAGATTCGAAGCGCATGTCTCTAAATCAGAAACATCTGCTTGGACATCACCGCGCCAGTCCCGATATTCTGCGAGCCTTGACGAAACCGTTCCAGGAATTCCCACGAGCCCGGGGACAATCAGCTCGTCAACATTGCTCTCGCACTTAGACATGAGCCTCCCCTCCCTTGCAGAAAAACGGAATGATCAAATCGTCAAAATCCTGAATCTCCTCGTGGCCAAAGCCTTCAAAGAACTCATGACGCTTTTCGCAGGTCAGGTTGTTATAGACCGCAAACTGCGTCGCTGGCGGACAGACGATATCGGCTGTGCCAGTGCCAAACAGCACGGGGCATTTGACCATAGGGGCAAAGTTCTTGGAATCGAAGTACGCCAGCTTGGCATAGGCTTCGTCAATACGAGTCGAGTCCTCATCAAACCAGCGAGACCAATAGCGCAGGCCTTCGTAGGCAATGTCGTCGGCATCCAAATCCCAGACCAGGCGGAAATCCGACAGGAAGGGATAGAGGATGGCGGCACGATTGATAAGCTCGCTATTAAGCGCACAGGTCGCAATACCCAAACCGCCGCCCTGCGACGCGCCGTTCACAAACACACGGGCAAGATCGATGCCCTCGAGCTCACGAACAATACGGCACAGGATTCGAATATCTTGGTGCAAGCGGACATAGTAGAGGTTGGCCGGGTCGCCGTCGATGCCGGCGACGATATGCCCGGCAACCGTTGTGCCCTCAAATCCACCAATGTCCTCGGAGGGACCTCCTTGGCCGGGGCAGTCGAGGGCGATGAGTGCCATGCCCATGCCCGCAAACGACGCCTGCTCAAACCAGCTGCGGCTTGCACCCGGATACCCATGAAACTGAAGCACCAATGGCACGGGCTCGTCCGAGACGGGTTTAAGGTACTTGGCATGCAGGCGAGCGCCACACATGCCGGTATACCAGAGGTCGAAAAGCTGGCAGGTCGCGGCATCGGTGACCGATGCCGTCTCGATCGCATAGTCAAGCCCGACGGCGTCGGCCTCGGCCATGCGATCCTTCCAAAAGAGATCGAAATCTGATGGACGGGGCATGGCGCCTCGATATTCACCAAATTGATGTTGTAGCTCCTGAGCACTTGGCATGGCTCGTGAACCCAACCTTTCGAAATCGCAACGGAG
>USEF01000155.1 GCA_900553475.1 uncultured Collinsella sp.
CCGTCGGCGAGCAGCGCCGCGCCGCCGATCATGGCGGGGAGAATCAGCCACGGCGCCACCTTGCGCACCAGGCTAAACAGGGCGAAGATGCCGCCTTCGTTATGGTTGTCGGCCTTCATGGCGATTACCACGTACTTGACCGTGGTCACGAGCGTCATGGTCCAGATGACGAGCGAGAGCGCGCCCAGGATCATGTCCTCGCTGACGGTGCCGATACCGCCGTTGTTGGCGACGATTGATTTCATGGTGTACATGGGGCTCGTGCCGATGTCACCGTAGACGACGCCGAGCGTTACGAGCAGCATGCCAGCGGAGAGGGGGATGGCGCCATGTCCGCCCTGACTACGCTGGTCTTGGAGGCTTGCCTCCAGCTTGTTGTGTGCCACGTGGACTCCCTTGGACATCTGGCCTCTGCCAAGAGCAGTAGACCTTTATGCCATCTTTATACATATAAGAGCAGTTTGGCACATCGGGGTGTTTTAGACAATAATCCCCATCTGGGGATTATTCATATACGCAGGTAGCACTTCAAAGCAAGGGCTTTTAGGCACGTGCCGCTTGGGCGATGCTTGCTTTGGTGTCTGCGCGTTTGCCGGCGAGTTCGCAAAAAATCGCGCCGCCGATGATAAGTGCGGCGCCCATCACGCGGATTGGCGTCATGGTCTCGCCCAAAAGGACGGCCGAGAGCACGACGGCCGAAAGCGGCTCAAGGTAGCCGACGACGGCGACGGTCTGCACGGGCAGTTTGGCGACGGCGCTAAAGTAGAGCAGGCAACCGATGCCGGTGTTGACAATGCCGAGCATGGCAACGGCGCGCCAATCGATGCCGGCGGCAATGCTGGGGGAGAAAAACGAGGGGACACCTTGCGTGAAGAGCGTAAGGATCAACGCGGTTACAAAGGCGGCACTCACCTGGAGCGTGGAGTTCTCGAGACCTTTGATATACGGCGCACCCTTGCTGGCGATGACCATCAGCGCATAGCAAGATGCCGAGGCGATGCCGCAGACGATACCCGCAATGGGCGTATTGCCGCCGAGGCCTTGGGCCGCGATGAGGAAGGCACCGCAGGCGACGGCTATGAAGCCGGTAATTTTACCGCCAGTCAGCTTCTCGCCAAAAATGAGCGGGGAGAGGGCCATAACGATGATGGGACCGCAGTAATACAGCAGCGAGGATACGCCGACGCCGATCGTCTGGTAGGCGCGGAACAGAAAAATCCAGCTGGCGCCCAGCGCGGCTCCCGAGAGGAGGAGGGCTGCGGCTTCGCGGGGGCGAGATGGCGCCTGCAACGTATGGCGTTGGGTGATGGCGAGAATGGTGACAAGCGAGAGTGCGCCCAAAAACGTGCGTAGTAGCACGATATCCGAGCTCGGCAGCGCGATGGCAGCGGCGATGATGCCGTTGGAGCCAAACAATAGCAATGCTGCTAAGTACGTAAACAGTCCGTTGTTCATGCGCTTCCGTCCCCTCTATATCCGAACATGTTCACTATGGGTGAACTGGCTTTAGAAGAAAAGCGAATATAATGCATAGTTAACATGATAAAAACTCATGCATAGGTGGAGGCGTGTCGTGGAAACGAATATTCAAAAGATGCAGGTGCTGCTGGAGACGGTGCGCGCCGGAAGCTTTACGCGTGCTGCCGAGCGGCTGAGCTATTCGCAGTCGGGCGTGAGCCGTATGGTGGCCGATCTTGAGGCCGATTGGGGCTTTAAGGTGCTCGACCGCAGTCGCGAGGGCGTAGTGCTTTCTGCCGACGGGCGGCAGGTCATGCCGGCTGTCGAGGCGCTCTGTGAGGAATTCACTCGCTTGCAGCGACGGGTGGATGAGATGCGCGGGCTCATGCGCGGCAAAATCTGCATCGGTACGTTTTCGAGCGTGGCGACCCACGTGTTGCCGCCAGTGATTGCGCGCTTTCGCGCCGATCACCCGGACGTCGATTACGAGTTGCTGATGGGCGATTACTCAGAGATTGAACAATGGGTGGCTGAGGGTCGTTGTGACCTGGGTTTTATCCCGCGTGAACCCCGAGAAAACGGTATGGCATCGCGGTCTTTGGTGCGCGACGAGTTGATGGCAGTAGTGCCGGCAGACTCTTTGCTTGCCACGGCGGAGGTCGTTTCTCTTGCCGATTTAGCCAACGAGCAGTTTATTCTGCTAGAACGCGGCACCGATGACGAGATTACGCCGCTGTTTCGCCGCGCGGGCCTGGCGGTGCTCTCTAAGCTGTCGACCTGGGATGACTATGCGATTATGGCCATGGTCGAGGACGGCCTGGGCGTGAGCATTCTTCCGGCGCTCATCTTGCGGCGCTGCCAGTTCGATGTCGCCGTGCGCCCGCTCGAGGGACATCCCCATCGGCAGATCAATGCGATATATCGCACGGCTGACGTTTCGCTTGCCGCCGCCCGTTTTCTTGAATACCTCTAAACGTGTGCACGTCATTGTCCGCTTTGGGCAAATCTCGGAGTTCGGTACGTTTTCTTATGAAATTGAACTTTCGGATAAGGTACGGCGCTATACTGCTGCCTAAATTGAACCTTGGTTCAATTCGTGTTCTATAAATTGAACTTTGCCAGCAAGGAGGTTCTGGTGGCCCAAGAGACGTTTAGCGATCGCCTGCGACAGACTATGTCCGATCGCGACGTTCGCCAGTCGGACGTAATCCGCGCATCGGAGATGCTCGGCAAAAAACTCGGCAAGAGTCAGATGAGCCAATATGTGAGCGGCAAGACGATCCCGCGGCGCGATGTGGCCGAGCTGCTCGCCCGTATTTTGGAGGTCGATGTTACCTGGCTGCTTGCCGGCGACGCCGATCAAGGCGAGGCATCATCACCCCGCAACGATTCCAAACCCGAACCCCATCCCTCAGCTCAAATTGCAAGGAGCACCACCATGCGTACTTTTTCTAAATCCACCAAGCTCGATAACGTCCTGTATGACGTGCGTGGTCCCGTCGTCGACGAGGCCGCCCGTATGGAGGACGAGGGCGAGCGCATCCTCAAGCTCAATATCGGCAACCCGGCGCCCTTCGGTTTCCGCACGCCCGATGAGGTCATCAAGGACATGCGCCAGCAGCTGCCCGACTGCGAAGGCTATTCCAACTCGCGCGGCCTGTTCTCCGCGCGCAAGGCGATCATGCAGTATTCGCAGATCAAGGGCCTGCCCAACGTTCAGATGGAGCATATCTACACGGGCAACGGCGTGTCCGAGCTCATTCAGCTTTCGATGAACGCGTTGCTCGACAATGGAGACGAGATTCTGATCCCCAGCCCCGACTATCCGCTCTGGACGGCGTGCGCAACCCTTGCTGGCGGTCATCCCGTACATTATCTGTGTGATGAGCAGGCGGATTGGTATCCCGACCTGGAGGATATGGAGTCCAAGATCACGAGCGCGACCAAAGCCCTCGTCATCATCAACCCCAACAACCCCACGGGTTCTGTCTATCCGCGCGAGGTGCTCGAGGGCATCGTCGAGATTGCACGCAGGCATCAGCTGATGATCTTTGCCGATGAGATCTACGACCGCCTGTGCATGGACGGCTACGAGCACGTCTCGATTGCCTCACTCGCTCCCGATCTGCCCTGCGTCACCTTTAGCGGCCTTTCCAAGTCGCACATGATCGCGGGCTATCGTATTGGCTGGATGGTGCTTTCGGGCAACCAGCGCTGCATGAGCGACTTCATCATGGGCGTCAACATGCTCTCTAACATGCGCCTGTGCTCCAACGTGCCGGCTCAGTCGATTGTCCAGACGGCGCTCGGCGGCCATCAGTCGGTTAACGACTACATCCGCCCCGGCGGTCGTGTCTACGAGCAGCGCAACTTTGTGTATGAGGCGCTCAACAAGATTGACGGCATCTCGGTGGTCAAGCCGCGCGCGGCGTTCTATATCTTTCCCAAGATGGATGTGAAGAAGTTCAACATCACCGATGACGAGCAGTTCGCCCTTGACCTGCTGCACGAGAAGAAGATCCTGATCACGCGCGGCGGCGGCTTTAACTGGGCCGAGCCCGATCACTTCCGCATCGTGTACCTGCCGCGCATGGAAGTGCTCAAAGAGTCCCTCGAAGACCTCGCCGATTTCTTCGATCACTACCGCCAGGCGTAACGGCAAAGGTAGACTGTAATGAAACGGTCGGCCCGC
>USEF01000156.1 GCA_900553475.1 uncultured Collinsella sp.
AGCAAGCGCCTCGGCCTGCTCGGAGCCGCCCTCAAACAGCTCGGCACGGGCACCGGCAACGCAGGCAACGTACACGTCGCGCACATGCGCCACCAGGTCGCGCGTCAGCTCCAGCAGGTCATTGCCCTCCTCGACCTGCGCACGGATCAGTCCATAGAGCTCGGCAACATCGCGATCGGCAATGGCGCGGGAAAACTCGCCCAGAATCTGGTCCGAAACCTCGCCCAAAAGCGAGCGGGCGTCGTCCGCATGCACAGAACCGTTGCCAAAGACGCTCAGCTGCTCCAGCGTGGAAAGCGCGTCGCGCATACCGCCCTTGGCATGGCGCGCCACAATGGCGAGTGCCTCGTCGTCGTAATCGAAGCCCTCCTGCTCGCACACGTAAGACAGGCGATGCTCGATATCCTCGTTGCCGATGCGGTGGAAATCGAAGCGCTGGCAGCGTGAGAGAATGGTCTCCAGAATCTTTTGCGGGTCGGTGGTGCACAGCACAAAGATCACGTGTGCCGGCGGCTCCTCAAGCGTCTTGAGCAGCGCGTTGAACGCCGCCGTCGTGAGCATGTGGACCTCGTCGATGATATAAATCTTGTACTTGCCGCGCACTGGGGCAAAGTTGACGGAGTTGATGATCTCCTCGCGCACGTTGTCCACGCCGGTACGGCTTGCGGCATCGAGCTCGTAGACATCGGGGTGGTTACCCTCGGCAATGAGCTCGCACTCCTCGCAAGTACCGTCGGGCATGCAGCCGCTTGCACCCTCGGCGCGCGCCGCCTCGGCATTGCGGCACAGCAGCGCCTTGGCCAGAATGCGCGCCATGGTGGTCTTGCCCGTGCCGCGCGGTCCGCAGAACAGGTAGGCGTGGGACAGGCGCCCCTCGGTGATGGCGTGCTCGAGCGTCGAGACGATATGCTGCTGGCCCACCACGGAGTCAAAGGTGAGCGGGCGATACTTTCGGTACAACGATTCCATGGGTGCTCCCCCGGGTATACTGAGTCTTGTTGCCGCGGCGGCCATGCGGTCGCACGGCATACTGCATTCCATAATAACCCGTACGGCGAGCCCGCCGCGATAGGAGTCCAAAGAGCATGGCAGACGCAGAGAGCAACCTCGTTCCCTCCGAAGCAGCCGACCAGGTCGAGGTCGCGCTCGAGGAGCAGGCCGCAGCCGATGACGGCATCCTGTACCTCAACGAGTACCAGTACGAAAACGACCTGGTCACCGACTTCGCCCGCCTGGTCGCCGCGCCCGGGCGTCGCGGCTCGCTGTATGTCGCCGCGGCAGTTGCCGCGCTCATCGGCATCGGCATGCTGGTGGCCGGCGGCAGCTGGATCAAGTTCGGCGTCGTCCTGATCGTATTCGGCGCCTTTTTGGCCTGGTGGAGCAAAAACCTGCACCACACCCTCGCCCGTGACTTTATCGACGCCGTCGAGGCCGACGAGTCCATGGGTGGCCGCTATCGACGCGTCGCCGCCAACGAGGACGGCCTGATGGTTTGGGGCAAGAGCGGCAAATCGCAGTTCTTCCCGTTTGAAAAGCTCGACCACGTACTCGACGGCGAGCGCATCTTTGTAGCCATGTTCGCCGACCAGGGTGTGACTATCCCTAAGGACACCTTTGTCCGCGGCGATGCCGAGCAGTTTGGCACCTTCCTCAAGGCGCGCATCAACAAAAAACTCCGCATCGAGACCAAACGCAAGAAGATGAAGGCAGAAAAGGCCGCTGCCGAAGCCAAGCAGGGCGACAAGCCCCAGGAGACCAAGGGCAAGCAGCGCAAGCAGAAGAAGAACAAGAAGAAGCGCTAAGGCCAAGCCAGACGGGCAGCCTCGCATCCCGCTATCCTCCCCATGCACCCGAGCGTGCTACACTAGCAGCATCTATGCCACCGCGAACGGCTCGGCCCCGCGCCCGCCGCTCGCAAACGAACTTTAAACGCACGAGGGTTGGCCATGCCGCTTTTCTCGCAACATACCGCCCGGTTCTCGCCGGACGTTCCTTTGGAGGGCACCAGCTCTCGCGAGCTGCTCAAGCGGTACCAGCCGCTCGAGACACTTGCGACCGGCGGTTTTGGCTCCATCGAGATCTGCCGCGACACGCACCTGCGCCGCCGCGTCGCCATTAAGCGCATCCCCCTTATCAACGGTGTCGGCATGCCCGCCAGCGACATCATGGATGTCCTGCGCGAGGCGCACACTGCCGCCATGCTTCAACATCCCAACATCGTGCAGGTCATCGACTTTACGCACGACACCGCCTATGCCTACCTAGTTATGGAATATGTCGATGGCATGTCGCTGGCCGAGTTTTTGCACCGCGTGGACGGTCACTCACTTACCTTTGACGAGGCCGCGGCCATTGCCGATGCCCTAGGCCAGGCGCTCACCTTCGCCCATAGTAATGGCGTACTCCACCTGGACATTAAGCCCGCCAACGTGCTCATCGACCACTCGGGCAATGTAAAGCTCACCGACTTTGGCATGGCGCGACTGTCGTCCGCCGGTGGCTTTGGCGGCTCGCGCGGCGGCACCATCGGCTACATGCCGCCCGAGCAGCTCGATATCGAGACCGGCACGGTCGATGAGCGCGCCGATGTCTTTGCCCTCGCCTGTGTAATCTATGAGGGCCTGTGCGGCAGCGCTCCCTTTATGGCGGCCACGCCCGCCGACTCGCTCGACCGCATCATCGGCGGCGCCACCTATCCCAGCGAGCTGATACCACACTTTCCCCCGGGAGCCGAGGCCGCGCTCATGAGCGCGCTCTCCCCCATGCCGCAGGACCGCCCCAGCAGCGTCGAGACATTTTGCGACCAGCTCCTTGCCGGTCTGGGCAGCGTGCGCGAAGGCCGTCGCAGCCTGGAGCAAATGGTTGGCGAACTTTCGGATGACGAGCAGGAGCTCGACGATATCGAGCCGTCGCACTACGAGGACGACGCCATCGAGGTCGACCCCGCACTCGGCTGGGCGGGCACGCGCTGGAGCCATGCGCGCGACTACACCATGCGCACTATCTCGGCGCTAACGTGCGGCACCTTTAGCTTTTTGCTGATGCAAACGGCCGGGGTCGCGGCGCTTCCCGGCCTGGTCATTGCGGCCATCGCGATCGGAGTGGCGGCTGGCCTGGCCCCCCAGATTGGCTCGGCCATCTCGGCTGTGGGCTTTTTGGTGCTCATGGCCAACGCCACCATGCAGGCACAGGGCATCCTGTCGATGCTGCCCGTCGCGGTGATCTTTGCCGCCGCCATGTCCGGTTGGTGGATCGCCTGGGGTCGCACCGAGGCTGCCGCGAGCGCCACGCTCACCTGTGCACTCGCGCTTGGCTGTCTGACCGGCAATACCTTCCTGGCAGCTGGGGTCGCCGCCGGCGTCGCGTCATTTTGGCTCGGCCCGGCAAGCGCCGCCGCGGCAACGGGCATGGGCGCGCTTTTTGCCCGTCTGGCCACGGTCGCGCTTTCAGCCGGAGGCGTGCTGGGGCTCGGTAACGTTGCCGCAGCGCTGGGAGACCCGCTCCTTTGGGCTGCCTTTGTGCTGGTCGCGGCAACTGCCGCGGCGTCATCTGCGCTGCTCAATGCCCATGCCAAGCGTGCCAATCAGGGCTCAAACCTTGCCGCAATCGCCGCAATCGCTGTCACCGGCATCGGCTGCGCAGCGGCGTCCTGTCTTGCACACCATATGGAAATTGCCAGCCTTGCAGCCGCGGTCGTCGCCAAGGCGGCGGTTGCGGGAACCCTATCCTCTATAATCGTTGGGATATGCCTATATTTGCTCGGATACCAAAGAACCTATACGGAGAGTGATCTTTCGTGAACTTCCTGAACATCTTCGAGGACCACGTGGCCGGCATCTTCGGTGCCACCCGTGCCCCGTTCTCCTTTAAGAAGCTTGCCAAGCAGGCCGCTCGCGACATGGAGGATCAGACTCTGGTGATTAACGGCGTCAACACGGCGCCGGCACTCTATACCATCCTGATCGCCGCCGACGACGATCCCATGCTCGCCCCGTTCTACCCCGAGCTTTCGCGCGAGGTCCGCGAGTTCGTGAAGGCGCAGGCCGAAAAGCGCCGCTATGTCTTTGTCGGCGAGCCCCTCGTGCGCTTTATGATCGATCCGCAGCTGCGCGCCGGCAAGTTCTCGGTCTTTGCCGAGAACGTCGATG
>USEF01000157.1 GCA_900553475.1 uncultured Collinsella sp.
CCGCATCCGATGATGCTGACGATGACCATGCCGTCGTCGATGCCGACACCGACGCCGACAAATAGTCTTTGTGGCGAAAGCCTCCGCGGGGAAACCTGCGGAGGCTTTTTCTTTTGAGCGATATGGGGCCGTCTGTTGATTGGGGACAGACTTAAATGAGCGTTTTCACGCATTTAAGTCTGTCCCCAATCAACATTGCTGCGGCACTTTGCTCGGCTAAAGCGTACAATAGCGCCTATGCGAAAGGGGAACAGATGATCAACGAAACTATGTATACTCGCGGTGCGGAAAGCTCCATCATCCGTGAGATTTTTAGCTATGGCCTTGAGCGCAAGGCGCAGATCGGTGCGGAAAACGTATTCGATTTTTCGCTGGGCAATCCGAGCGTTCCGGCACCCGCTGCTGTGGCGGAGTCCATTAAGAAGGCCCTGGAGCTGCCGAGCGACCAGCTGCACGGCTACACGCCCGCACCGGGCCTGCCGCAATGTCGTGCCGCTGTGGCCGAATCGCTCAACCGCCGCTTTGGCACGAGCTATGAGGGCAAAGACGTATTTATGACGGTGGGTGCCGCGGCTTCGCTCACCTGCACGCTCAACGCCGTTACGAATCCGGGCGACGAGGTTATTGTTATCGCCCCGTACTTTCCGGAGTATCGCGTTTGGATTGAGAAGGCCGGCTGTACGTGTGTTGAGGCGCTCGCCGATGAAGATACGTTCCAGCTGAGCGTGGACAACGTGCTCAAGGCGATCAGCGATAAGACGGCGGCCGTCATCATTGACTCTCCCAACAATCCGACCGGTGCCGTATATACATGCGACACGCTGACGCGACTGGCCAATGTTCTGCGCGAGGCCAACGCTCAGCGCGATCCCGAGAATCCGATTATGCTCATCTCGGATGAGCCGTACCGCGAGATTGTGTACGGTGCCGAGGTGCCTTGGGTGCCCTCGATCTACGAGCACACCATCGTGTGCTACTCGTATTCCAAGTCGCTGTCGCTGCCGGGCGAGCGCGTGGGGTGGATCTTGGTTCCCAACACCAATCCGCAGGCTGCCCGTCTGATGCCGGCTGTTGCGGGTGCTGCCCGTACGCTAGGTTTTGTATGCGCACCGGCACTCTTCCAGCGCGTAATTATCGACTGCATCGATGAGCCGAGTGATGTCGAGGCCTATGCTCGCAACCGCACGGCGCTCACCGATGCCTTGGCGGACTACGGCTATACCTATGTTGAGCCGGACGGTGCTTTCTACCTGTGGGTGAAGGCACTCGAGCCCGATGCGAATGCGTTTTGCGAGCGCGCAAAGAAGTATGAGTTGCTTGCGGTTCCCTCGGACAGCTTTGGTATGCCGGGTTGGTTCCGCCTGGGCTATTGCGTGAGTTACGAAACGATTGTCAATTCGCTACCCGCTTGGAAACAGTTGGCGGACGAGTATCGTTAAAAGTAAAGCGCTCTGCCTACAATGTTTTACGTGAAACGGGGTTTGGTGTTAAGCCGGACCCCGTTGTCATGGACGTTGTGTCTTTGGGATGGAGTGGTTTTACGACTATCGAAGGCTATGCGTACAATGAATATAAGCGACGGCCGTGCCAGATAAGGAGACCTGATGCCCTACCTGCTTTCTTGTGACATTCATACCCATACGATGTTCTCTGCGCATGCATATTCGACCATTGAGGAGAATGTGTACTGGGCGGCAGAGCGTGGCCTGCAGGTGCTCGGATCTGCCGACCATCTGAGCTCTATGGTTACGGCTTGTCCCAATGACCTGCGCAGTTACCAATTCTTTATCAACCAGGATATCTGGCCGCGCATTTGGAGCGGCGTGCTGGTGCTGCGTGGCGCCGAGGCCGATATCGTTTCGCTGGACGGAAGCCTGTTTGGCGAGGACACTCCTGTCACGCTCGATATCGCCGGCGATTCGTACAGCCGTCAGCATTCGCTGTTCGATTTGGTTACGCGTAATTTGGATTATTTGGTTGCAAGCGTGCATAATCCGCAGATTGCTAAGGGCGCGACGCTGGCCCAGGCGACCGAGATGTATATCAATGCCCTGGAGCACCCCAAGGTGTTCATGCTGGGTCACACGGGGCGTTCGGGCGTGCCGTTCGATATCGACGAGGTGCTGTTGGCGGCTAAGGCCAAGCACAAGATTATCGAGATCAACAACCATAGTCTTGAACACGGTGTCGACACTGAGCATTGGGCTGTATGCCGCAAGATCGCCGAGCGTTGCGCTGAGCTGGGCGTGGGCATTGGCGTTTCGACCGATGCGCACATTGGCATGGCAATTGGTAAGTTCGATTACGCTCGCAAGATGCTCGACGAGATTCACTTCCCGTTGGATCTGATCGTGACGCGCGATCGCGAGACGCTGCTGCGCGAGATGGCGGCAGCCGGCGTGTGCGACCTGCGCAAGGGGATGTAGCGGAGTTTATAAACCAAGCGAGGGGGGCGGCCCAGACGGGTCGCCCCCTTTCTTGTCCCAAAAATCTACTGAGGTTGGTTAGCGGCGTTCGAGGACCGCTACGGTTTCGGTGTGGTCGGTGTGAGGGAACATGTCGACGGGCGTGATCTTGAGCAGGCAATAGCCTCCGTCGAGGAGCTGATGCAAGTCGCGCTCTTGAGTTACGGGGTTGCAGCTGATATAGGTGATGCGGCGCGGCTTAAGCGCGCAGGCAGCTTCGAGGAACTCGGGCGTGGAGCCGGCGCGCGGCGGATCGATGGAAAGGACATCGACCCGCTCGTTGTTATCGGCGGCATCCAGGATGTAATCGGTGGCGTCGTCGGCCATAAACCAAGCGCTGCGGGTGAGGCCGTTGAGCTCGGCATTGCGGCGTGCGTCGGCAATGCCCGCCGGGTTGCGCTCCACGCCGAGCAGCATAATGCCGATACCCTTGTTCTGGGCATCTTTAGCTGCGCAAAGACCGATGGTACCGCTGCCACAGTAGGCATCCATGAGCACATCGCCCTGGTGCAAATCCATGCCGTCGATAGCGAGCTGATAGAGCAGCTCGGTCTGCTGCGGGTTGGTCTGGTAGAACGCGGTGGGGGAGATATCGAACTCGCAGCCGAGCAGCTGGTCGCGCATGCACTCGGCGCCATATACAATGCGGGTTTCCTCGCCGAGGATGGCGTTGCCGGGACGTCCGTTGATGTTTTGGGCGACGGTGACGATGTGCGGATTGAGTGCGGCGACAGCCTCAAAGAACTCCTGCGCATGCGGCAAGTCGCGCTGAGCGGTCACGAGCGTGACCATGACCTGGTCGGTACGCCAACCGCAGCGGACGACGGCATAGCGAAGCAAACCAAGATGCTTGTCCTCATTAAAGGCGGGAATATGCAGCCGCTCAGCTTCGCGTGCGATGCCGTTGAGAATCTGACGGGCGCCCGGTGCCTCGACGGGGCATTCGGGTACGGCAACGATCTTGTGCGTGCCGCGCTCAAAGAAACCGCACCGGACAGTGCCTTCTTTGCCGGGGGCAAAGGGAGTGGCGGCCTTATGGCGAAAACCGCGCGGCGCAGGATATTTGCCCGGGTCGCCCAGGGTGACGCCCATACCGCGAATGGGGTCGACGCTAATGCCCTCACGCTCACAAAGCGAAGCAAAAAGCTCCTCCATAGCAGCCTGCTTGGCGGCGAGCTGCTTCTTATAAGGACGATTGAGCGCCGCGCACCCACCGCAAGCTTTCATGATCGAACAAGGAGACTTGGGATCAACGGCCTTGCGCGCAGACGGAACCGGATTCTTATACGGGCGCTTGGAGCGAGTCTGAGATGCCTTATCCTCGCTCCGACGAGAGCCGGGACGCTTGGCCTTAGCCTTGCCCTTAGCCGATTTGCTTTTTGCAGCTTTAGAAGACTTGGATTTCGTAGAAGATTTCTCCTCCTTCGACCCCTCAACCGCCTCCACCAAAGCACGACGAGCCCTACGCTCCGCACGAGATTCTGCCATCAATAACTCCACTAATTCATGAATTAAAGCTGCAAGTATTGTACCGTGCCAAGCCAGCAGACGATATGCAAGCGGTTTAATCGTGTCAGCGATAAGCCCAACGACGGTTGCCCGCCGCGTGAGGGGTGTGGGGGTTAAGTTTATCGCGAGTTCCGCACGAACAGGAGGCCACTTAATGTGGCCTCCGTCGTG
>USEF01000158.1 GCA_900553475.1 uncultured Collinsella sp.
GGAATCGGCACCGCGCGCGCCACGGCGCGGGTGAGCGCCAAATCAAAGCCGGCCTTGGTGCCGTCGCGATCCATGCTGGTGAGCAGGATCTCGCCGGCGCCACGACGAGCCGCCTCCTCGGCCCACGCCACCGCGTCGATACCCGTAGCGTTGCGACCGCCCGCCGTAAAGACCTCCCACTTATCGGCGCCCGGCTCCCCGGGCAGCCCCACACGCTTGGCATCGATCGCCACGACCACGGCCTGGCTACCAAACGCCGCGGCAGCCTGGCTAATCAGCGATGGATCGCGCACGGCGGCAGAGTTGAGCGACACCTTGTCGGCACCGGCGGCAACCATGGTGCGCATGCCCGCCAGGTCGCGAAAGCCGCCGCCCACGGTATAGGGAATGGCCAGCTCCTCGGCCGCATGCGCCGCCATCTCGATAGTCGTCGCACGGTTGTCGCTCGTGGCGGTAATGTCCAGGAAGACGACCTCGTCCGCACCTTCGCGATCGTAGGCGCGCGCCAGCTCCACCGGATCGCCCGCATCGCGCAAGCTCACAAAGTTGACGCCTTTGACCACACGGCCATCCTTGACGTCCAAGCAGGGAATCACGCGTTTGGTAAGCATGGGCTATTCCTCCCCTCGAGCGGCGGCCAGCGCCTGGGCCAACGTAAAGTTGCCCTCGTAGAGCGCACGACCGGTAATGGCACCTTCAATCGCGCCCTCACCCACCGCGGCCAGTGCGCGGATGTCGTCGAGCGCCGAGATGCCGCCCGAAGCCACGACGGGAAAACCCGCGACCTCGGCCACATGGCGATACGCCGCCACATCGATGCCCGTCTGCATGCCATCGCGCGCGATGTCGGTATACACCAGATGCTTAAAGCCCAGCTCGGAAAGCTGTGCCACGGCATCGTCGAGTGCCACGCCCGCGCCATCACGCCAGCCGTTCACCTTGACCTGGCCGTCGCGCGCGGCAATATCTGCCACCAACAGCTCGCCAAAGCCTTGGGCCGCCACCTCGGCAAAACCCGGCTCGGTCACGAGCACCGTGCCCAGCGCAATGCGACGCGCACCGTAGCCGGCCAACTCGTCGATGCGCGCGAGCGAGCGGACGCCGCCGCCCACGTCCACAGACAGACCGTCGACGCCGCAGATGGCCTTAATCGCCGCCGAGTTAGCAGCGCGCGCGTCCTCGTCCTCGCCAAAGGCGGCGGACAGGTCGACGACGTGCACCCAGCTCGCACCCTGCTCGGCAAACGAGCGGGCGACTGCCACGGGGTCGTCGGAATATACCTTGCAGCGGCTGCGGTCGCCGCGCTCCAGGCGCACGACCTTGCCGCCGATCAGATCGATTGCGGGAAACAGGATCATCGGCCAACCTCCTCGACGATGTTGACGAAGTTCTTAAGGATACGCTGCCCCAGCGCGGAGGATTTCTCGGGATGGAACTGACAACCCCACACGTTGCCGTGGCGCACGATGCACGGGAAGCTCCGCGTATAGTGCGTGCGCGCCAGCACATCGGCGGCATCGGCATCGTCGGCCACCGCGTAGCTGTGGGTGAAGTACATGTTGGCACCCTCGGCAAAACCAGTAAGCAGCGGATCGGCCGCACCGGCGGGCGTCATGTGCACCTGGTCCCAGCCCACGTGCGGCACCTTCAGGCGACTCGATTCCAAGCGCGTGCACGAGCCACGCATAATACCCAGGCCATCGACCCAGGGACCGCCAGCCTGCTCGGGGGTGTTGCCATCGGCAACCGCGCCCTCGTCCGCAGGCACGCCCTCGTTGCCGCGCTCAAAAAATAGCTGAAGGCCCAGGCAGATACCGAGCAGCGGAGTTCCGGCGGCGACGGCATCGAGCACCGCGTCCGCCTCGCCGCTCTGGCGCATAAAGGCGATCGCGTCATAGAACGCGCCCACGCCCGGGATGACCAGGCCGTCGGCGCGGCGGATCTGCTCCGGATCGTCCGATGTGCAGGCGGCGGCACCGGCGCGCGCAAGCCCGCGCACAACACTCGATAAGTTGCCCTTGTGGTAGTCGACCACCACGATCTTCGGTTCGCCCACGCGACCCTCCCCTATCTCATTCAAAACCTGTCTTTTTTGGCAGGTTACAGTGAGCCCTTGGTGCTGGGGATGCCCTGCACGCGGGGATCGAGCTCGCAGGCGTGGCGCATCGTGCGGCCCACGGCCTTAAAGGCGGCCTCGATAATGTGATGCGAGTTGCCGCCCGCCAGCTCGCGCACGTGCAGCGTGAGCTTGGCGTCGCGCGCAAAGGCGTAGAAGAACTCGACGGCCAGCTCGGTATCGAAGCCGCCCACGCGCTCGGTCGGCACGGGCAGCTCGCAGTAGGCCTGCCCGCGGCCCGATATATCAACGGCGGCCATCACGAGCGTCTCGTCCATGGCAATCGCCGCGTCGGCAAAGCGCGTAATGCCCGCCTTGTCGCCCAGCGCCTGGCAAAACGCCTCGCCCAGCACGATACCCGTGTCCTCGACGGTGTGGTGCGCATCGACCTCCACGTCGCCCACCGCGTGCACCGTCAGATCGAACAGACCATGGCGGCCAAAAGCGTTGAGCATGTGGTCGAAAAACGGCACGCCGGTCGAGATATCGCACACGCCGCTTCCGTCCAGGTCGAGCTTTACGACAATGTCGGTCTCGCCCGTCTTGCGGGTCACCTCGGCATAGCGGTCCATCTACATCTCCTCCTTCACCAGCGCGGCAAACGTGGCCAGCACCTTGTCGTTTTCCTGCGGGGTGCCCACGGTAATGCGTAGGCAGTCCGCGAGCCCCGGCGCGTAGCTAAAGTCGCGCACCAAAATCGAATGCTCGTCGCGCAGACGCTCGCGCACGCGCGTGGCATGCGGCGTGCGCACGAGCACAAAGTTCGCTGCGCTCGGCCATGCCTCCACGGGCATGCCCTCGGCAGCCATTGCACGCAGGGCGTACAACTCGCGCTCGCGCTCGGATGCAACCTGTGCCACCACGGGTGCGTACGCATCGCGGGCACGCACGCAGGCAAGCGCGGCGGCCTGGCTCAGCACGTTAACCGAGTAGATCTGGCGAATTGCCGCAAACACATCGATGGCCTCGGGCGCCGCGATCACATAGCCCAGACGCGTGCCGGCGGCGCCGAACGCCTTGGACAGCGTATGCAGAATCACCAGGTTGGGATGCTCGGCGATAAGCCCCTGCGCCGTGGTAGCCGCGCCAAACGAATCGTCCGCAAACTCAACGTAGGCCTCGTCGGCCATGACCATGCCGGGGCACGCATCGCACAGGGCCGCGACAAAGTCGAGCGGCGCCACGTCACCCGTGGGATTGTTGGGCGAGGTCACTATCGCCAGATTGCACTCGGGAGCCGCCGCAAGCACCGCCGCCTGGTCGAGCTCAAAGGTCGCCGGGTCGCGCCACACATCGCGCACCTCAGTCTGACAAAGCGACGCAAAGAACGCATACTCGCTAAAGCACGGCGGGCAGTTGAGCAGGGTCCGCCCCGCGCCGCCAAACGCCAGCAGGTAGTTATAGAGCAGCTCGTCGCCGCCGTTTCCCACGCAAATATTCTCACGCGCCACGCCAAGCGGCAAGCTCGTCGCGCAGATCGTTGGACATGGGATCGGGATAGCGGTTGAGCGGTGTAGCAGCCAGGGCGGCGTCGACCGCCTCGCGCACGCCAGCCGGCACGGGATAGGTGTTCTCGTTGGCCGAAAGGTTGATGCGCGTGGGCGTAAAATTGGGGTCGTAGGGCTCAATGCCGGCCAAGTAGGGCTGGACGAGCTCCTTCATACGGGGCGTCAGCTCGGCCATATTAGGCCTCCTTGCCGGTCGGGCCAACGCCATCCGCGCTCACAGCCGCCAGGTCAACGCCCTCGGCAACCGTCGCCACGGCGTCGCCCGGCCAGGCAACCTTGGTCAGGTCGGCCGCGGCGAGCAACTCGGCGCTCACGGCATCCTCGCCCTGCTCCAACACGCGACGGCGCAGTGCGGCAGAAAGCGCGTGTGCCCACAGGCCCTCGGCCTCGGCCAGACGCTGCGTAGCGGGAGCGTCGGAGAGCAAGCCCTCGGGCGTATAGCAAATGACACTCGAGCGCTTGACGAACTCCTCCACCGAAAGCGGGTTGGAGAACATGGCGGTG
>USEF01000159.1 GCA_900553475.1 uncultured Collinsella sp.
GCGACACCAGCCACATCCCCTACTCCCACTCCTGCTCGTAGATGTTGAGCGACTTTACGTAGCGCCCCTGGGCGCCCATGATGTCGCGGACCAGACGCAAGAAGAAGCTGATGCACGAGGTGTCAAAGCCGTCCTGCAGGTCCTCCGGATGCACCGCGCCCGGCCCGTCGACCGCCGTGTCACTCAGGCGCGCGATGTCATACAGGTAGAGCTGCCCCGCCGTCAGCCAGACATCGTCGACGCACGCGAGCCGCACCGCGATCGCGCCGTCGCTCCAATGCTCCTTTTGCACGATATGCGGGTCGTAGACATCAAAGCGAAGGTCGGTGCGCGTATCCTTCAGCACAACCATGCCGTTCGCAGGATCCTTGTCCAAAATGCCAAAGCGCGAGAAATACTGCGTGTCGCGCACCTGCTCGAGCCGCTTGAGCGAGGCAGGCGAAAGCGATGCCGGCGGCTCGTCAACATACAGCTCGAGCAGCGTCTTGCCATGGCGATAGGGGCGCTCGAAGAGCAGCCAATCGGTAAATGCCATGTTGTAGGCCATGATTTCGTTTTGCGAAGGCTCGGTGCAATAGCTGAGCCACGGGTCGACAATGATCTCGAACTGTTCGCGCGCCGGCTCCAAAAACTGGAACTTCCGCAGCATCCAAAAATGGGCCATGTCGGCAATATCGTTGCCGACGGCTCCGGCTAGCTGCGCTCGGTCTAAAGCGTGGTCAGTCATGGCATCCTCCTCAAACCGATGGACCTCAATTTGAGCTTACGAGGAGGGTGGGCAGCCACGACCAGCGCGGGCAAAATAGGCCTCCGGCCGCAAACCAGATGCTGACCAAACACTTGACGGGATGCTTGACCGAAAATGCGCACCGCAACAAAACCGCAGGTAAACATAGACGGCCAACCCGCCCTTTTGAGCCAAGCGCCCCCGGCCACCACAGAAACAGCAGAGCACCGCAACTCAAGAAGACGCCGAATGGACACTCGCGCGTCGACAAACGGACAAATCGGTCGCAAACCCGCAAGGAGTGTCCCCGGGTGCCGGCCCAAAAGGAACGTCCCCAACTGCCGGCACTTTAAAATGACCAGTCATTGGGGACGTTCTTAAATGACTACTTTACAGCTCCAGCGCCTCGGCGACTTCGGCAGCGCAGGCCAGGGCGTCGGCCATAGCGTTCACCACAAGCGAGCTGCCGTTGCGAGCGTCACCGGCAACATACACCGGCACGGCATCCGCGGAGACGCCGTCGACACGTGCCGCAAGATGCGAGCCCTCGGCGGCCATCACAGGCAGCGGACGACCAGCGGTGGCAACAGGTACGCCTACCGCATCGAACACGCCATGCTCAGGACCCGTAAAGCCGCAGGCGATGAGCACCAGCTGCGCCGGTACCTCGTGCTCGGAGCCCGCGATGCGCTCGGGCTTGCCAGCCGACCAATCCAGATCGACCACGCGCAGGCCCGCGGCCGCGCCCTTCTTGTCCAGCAGCACCTCGAGCGTATCCACGCCCCAAGCGCGCATCTCGCCGCCCATGGCAGCGATGGCCTCCTGCTGGCCGTAATCGGTCTTCTTCACGTTGGGCCACTGCGGCCAGGGGTTGCTCGCCGCGCGCGCATCAGGCGCCGCCGGCAAGAACTCAAACTGGCGCACGCTGCGCGCACCCTGACGTACCGCGGTGCCCACGCAGTCGTTACCGGTATCGCCGCCGCCAATGACCACGACGTCCAGGCCGCGTGCATCGACGACAGGCTCGCCGCCATCGAGCACCGAGACGGTCGAGGCCGTCAGGTAGTCCACGGCATACACCACGCCGGGTGCGTCAATATTCTCAGCAGCCAGTCCACGCGGGGCGCGAGCACCGGCAGCCACCACAACGGCGTCAAAGCCATTGAGCTTGGCCGCCACCGCAGGGTTCGTAACGTCAGCACCCAGCTCGAACACGATGCCCAGCTCGCGCATAAGTGCCACGCGACGCTCGACAACGGACTTCTCGAGCTTCATGTTGGGAATGCCGTACATGAGCAGGCCGCCCGGGCGGTCGTCACGCTCAAACACCGTCACGCGGGCACCGCGACGCGCAAGCTCCCATGCTGCCACCAGACCAGCAGGACCGGAGCCCACCACGGCAACCGTGGGCGCGCCCTCCCCTGCCGGCTCAAAGCGGCGCGGACCGCCGTTGGCCCACTCATGGTCGCTGATCGCACGCTCGTTGTCATGGATCGTCGTGGGCTGGCCATCGACCGAGCCCAGGTTGCATGCGGCCTCGCACAGCGCCGGGCACACGCGACTCGTGAACTCGGGCATGGGCGAGGTGAGTGACAGGCGCTCGGCGGCCTCGTCCCAACGGCCGCGGTACACCAGCTCGTTCCACTCGGGAATCAGGTTGTGCAGCGGACAACCGCTCGGACGTGCCTTGCCAAAGCTCGCGCCCATCTGACAAAACGCCACACCGCACATCATGCAGCGGCTCGCCTGGGCACGGCGCGCGTCGTCGTCGAGCTCCACGTACAGCGGATCGAAATCGCGGCTGCGCTCCTCCACGGGGCGCAGCTCATGGGTCACGCGATCGATATCAAGAAAAGCACCGGGCTTGCCCATGGCACTTACGCCTCCTTCTTGGTCGAAGCAACAGAGCTGGCAGCCACGGACGCAGCACCCGCAGCACCGCCCGCAACATCGAAGCGAGCGACATCCGCGTCACTCGCGCGACCGGTCACAATGTCAAACGCCAGCTCCTCGGCCTGCGCATGCGTCTTGCCGACGGCCTCGGCGGCGGCGGCAATCGCCAGCACGCGCTCGTACTCGGTCGGAATGACCTTCACAAAGTGCTTGCTCATCGTCTCAAAGCTGTAGAGCAGCTTAATGCCGCGCGGGCTCTGCGTCGCGTCTACGTGCTCCTGGATGAGCTCGCGAATCTGCGCCAGCTCGCCGGCCGTCGGGGCCTTGAGCTCAACGCTCTCGTGGTTCACACGGGCATCGAGCGTGCCGTACTGATCGAAGACATAGGCCACGCCACCCGTCATGCCGGCGGCGAAGTTCTGCCCGACCTCGCCCAGGATGAGCGCCAGACCGCCCGTCATGTACTCGCAGCCATGGTTGCCGCAGCCCTCGACCACCACGGTGGCACCGGAGTTGCGTACGCCAAAGCGCTGGCCGGCCAGACCGTTGATGAAGCCGCGGCCGCTCGTAGCGCCAAAGAACGCAACGTTGCCCACGATGATGTTCTCGTCGAACTTATAGGTCGCATGCGGGTTGGGGCGCACCGACACCTCGCCGCCCGAAAGGCCCTTGCCAAAGTAGTCGTTGGCGTCGCCGCACACGTTGAGCGTAATGCCACGCGGAAGGAACGCGCCAAAGCTCTGACCGGCCGAACCATCGCAATCGATGGTAATGGAGCCGGCGGGCAGGCCCTCGGGATGCGCCTTGGTCACCGCGTTGCCCAAAATGGTGCCCACGCAGCGGTTGACGTTGGCGATGTCGGCGCGGAAGCGAATCGGACGCAGGTGCGCACGGGCATCGGCCGTATAGGGCACAAACAACGTGGAGTCGAGCGTCTTGTCGAGCTCGCTGTCCGCAGCCATCTGGGGCAGGAAGTGACGGCCGTCGGCACCCGGGATGTGGGCACCAAACTCACAGGTCGCGCTCGCCAGCACGGGCGACAGATCCAGCAGGTTAGCCTTGCGGTTGCCCGGGACCTCGATCTGGCGCAGGCACTCGGGATGGCCGACCATCTCGTCGACCGTGCGGAAGCCCAGGCTCGCCATGACCTCGCGCAGCTGCTCGGCAACAAAGAGCATAAAGTGCTCGACGTGCTCTGGCTTGCCGCGGAAGCCGCGACGCAGGCGGCAGTTTTGCGTAGCGATGCCGGCCGGGCAGGTATCCTGCTGGCAGTCGCGCTGCATGAGGCAGCCCATGGAGATGAGCGGCATGGTCGCAAAGCCAAACTCCTCGGCGCCCAACAGGCAGGCGACGGCAACATCGGTGCCGTCCATGAGCTTGCCGTCGGCCTCGAGCACCACGCGCGAGCGCAGGCCATTTTGCAGCAGCGTCTGCTGGGCCTCGGCAAGGCCAAGTTCTAGCGGCAGGCCCGCATGCCAGATGG
>USEF01000160.1 GCA_900553475.1 uncultured Collinsella sp.
GGCGGTTTTGACGTTTGCGCAGATAAAACCTGCCAAAATAAACCTGTCCCTTTTTGGCAGGTTTTAGCTCAGCAGCATGCGGTCGTTGGCGAGCTCGCCGCCCGAGACCTCCTCGAACTTCTGCAGCAGGTCGGCTACGGTGAGCGACTTCTTCTCATCGCCTGCCACGTCGTAGATCACGTGGCCTTCGTGCATCATGATCAGACGGTTGCCCAGACGGATGGCGTCGTTCATGTTGTGCGTGACCATGAGCGTGGTCAGGTGGTTCTCGTCGACGATCTCCTCGGTCAGGTTGAGCACCTTAGAGGCCGTCTTGGGGTCGAGGGCCGCGGTGTGCTCGTCGAGCAGCAGCAGGCGCGGCCTGGTGAGCGTGGCCATCAGCAGGGTGAGTGCCTGGCGCTGGCCGCCCGAGAGCAGGCCGACCTTGGCGTTGAGACGCGTGTCCAGACCAAGGTCCAGGCGCTTGAGCAGCTCAACGTACTCATCTTTCTCGGCCTTGGTGACGCCCCACGAAAGGCCGCGACGCTGGCCGCGACGCTTGGCGAGGGCCAGGTTCTCGGCGATCTGCATGTCGGCAGCGGTACCGCGCATGGGGTCCTGAAACACGCTGCCCAGGTACTTGGCGCGCTGCGACTCGCTCAGGCGCGAGATGTCGGTGCCGTCGAGCTCAATAACGCCCGAATCGAGCGGGTACACGCCGGCGATCATGTTGAGCAGCGTGGACTTGCCGGCGCCGTTGCCGCCGATCACGGTTACAAAGTCGCCGTCATTCAGGGTGAGGTCGACGCCGGTGAGCGCGCGCTTCTCGGTGACGGTGCCCTTGTTAAAGGTCTTCTTGACGTGCGAGAGCTTAAGCATCTGCCTCATCCCCCTTCGTGTAGGAGCTGCGGAGCTTATAGCGCTCCCAAACCACGGGCACGCACAGGGCCACAGCGACAATCACGGCGGAGAGCAGCTTCATGTCGTTGGCGTCCATGCCCAACTGCAGCACGATGGCGCGGATAAGGAAGTACACCACGGAGCCAAAGACGGCGGAGGCAAGACGGACGTTAAACTGCGTGAGGCCGCCGGGCAGCAGACGGCCGAGCACCTCGCCGATAACAATGGCGGCAAGACCGATAACGATGGCACCGGTGCCCATACCAATGTCGGCATACTTTTGGCTCTGGCAGATGAGCGCGCCCGAAAGGCCGATGAGGGCGTTGGAGAGCACGAGGGCGATCATCTTGGTGGAGTTGGTGTTGACGCCCAGAGCGCGGATCATGTACTCGTTGTTGCCGGTGGCTCGCAGCGCCGAGCCGATCTCGGTGCCAAAGAACCAATACAGGATGGCAACGATAGCCACGGCGAGCAGGATGCCCAAGATGATGGCAACGGTGGACTGCGGCAGACCGGTCATATTGCTGACGGCGGAGAACACGGTGCCCTTGGCAAGAATGGGCGTATTGGACTTGCCCATGATGCGCAGGTTGATGGACCACAGGCTGATCTGGGTGAGGATTCCGGCGAGGATCGCAGGAATCTCAAAGACGGTGGTCAAAATGCCCGTGACGGCACCCGCGATGGCGCCGGCGCACATACCGGCCAGCACGGCGAGCAGCGGGTCGACGTTGTTATTGACGATGAGCACAGCGCAGACGCAGCCGCCGAGGGCAAAGCTGCCGTCGCAGGTCATATCGGGAATGTCGAGCAGGCGGAACGTGATAAACACGCCAAGCACCATAATGCCCCAGAGGACGCCCTGCGAAACGGCGCCCTGCAATGCAATGAGCATGCTTCATACCTCCTAGGATAGGGTGGACACGTGATTCACCATAATAGCGGTAACAATGCATAGAAGAGCTGCGGACAGACGTTTTGTTTTACCTGAAACAAGCAGGGCGGACGCCGGTCTACAGCGCCCGCCCCTGTGGCTCAGATATTGAATAACGCGGCTAAAGCGCGAGCACGGGCTCTAGGCGCATGCCGCGTATGGCATTACGCGTCCAGAGCGGAAAGGTCGATGCCCAGGGCCTCGGCCATTTCATCGTTCTTGACGACGACCAGGTCCTTGCTCGAGAGGTGTTTGATCGGCATGTCTTCGGGCTTGGCCTCGCCCTTCAGGATCTTAACGGCCATCTCGCCCGCGGCGTAGCCCAGGTCCTCATAGTTGATGGAGAGGGTGAACAGACCGCCGGCCTTGCACATGCCCTCCTCGCCAGTCACGAAGGGGAGCTTGTTCTCCTTGCAGACCTGACCGACCTGCGAAGCGCCCGCGGCGATGGTGTTGTCGGTGGGGGAGTAGAGCGCGTCGACCTTGCCCACGGCGGACTCGACGACGGACTGGATCTCGTTGGAGCTCGAGACGGTGAAGTCAGTGTACTCGAGGCCCAGCTTGTCGAGCTCCTTCTTGGCGGCCTTGATCTGGACGTCGGAGTTGGACTCGGCGGTGCAGTAGAGCAGGCCGACCTTCTTTACGTCGGGCAGGACCTTCTGCATCATCTCGAGCTGCTCGGCGACCGGGGTGAGGTCGGAGGCGCCGGTGACGTTGGTGCCCGGTTTGTCGTTGTCCTGTACCAGGCCGGAGGCGGCGTAGTCGGTGATGGCACAGCCCACGATGGGGATATCGGCCGTGGCGCCGGCGGCAGCCTGCGCGGCGGGTGTGGCGATGGCATAAATCAGGTCGACGCCATCGCCCACGAACTTGTCGGCGATGGACTTACACGTGGACTGGTCGTTCTGGGCGTTCTTCTGGTCGATCTTGACCTTAAGGTCGCTCTCCTTGATGGCCTTGACAAAGCCGTCGTTGGCGGCATCGAGTGCGGAGTGCTCGGTGAGCTGCAGAACGCCGATGGTGTAGTCGGAACCGGCGGCAGCAGAGCCGGAACCAGAGTTGCCGCCGCATCCGGCGAGCGGGGCGAGCGCGAGCAGGCCGGCGGAGACCAGAAGGCTCCTGCGACTGATGGTGATGTCCTTCATATCATTACCCCCAGTATAAAAATGGCTGGAAACACTGCACTGGGACAAAGTGCAAGTGGAACTATAGTAGCGCTGATGTCCATTTTTACAACAGCCTGGCGGGGTTTTTAATACAGAATCGGATGGGCGGTACGGGTAGTCGAATAGGCGGCGGAGGGTCTTATGCGGCGGAGGAGGCGTCGTCCTCCTCGTCGAGGGCGGCGAAGAGCTTCTTGCCGTCGAGCAGGCGCGTGCTGACGTTTCTCATACGGGCGATCTCGACGGTGCGCAGCGTATCGTCGGTGCCTCGGGCGTCGTAGACCGTTCCCAGCAGATACGAGATGCCATCGCGCTGCCTGATGGCAAAGGGACGGAGTGTCATCCGTGCTGCTTCGGTTTCGCCGCGTGTCGTGACGCTCGAAATATCAAAACTCACCGTGGTTCCGTGGTCGATGGCCTGCTCGACGAGCTCGCACGTGTCGATGCGCTTGATGGGCGTGCGTGTTGCCTTGGTAGCCTTGCTGCCTGCGCTCGGAACGGGTTCGGGTGTATCGAGGTAGCCGCGAACGTCGGCGCTCGCCATGGCAACTAAGTGCTGCGCCATGCTCTTGCGGATAGCGATAGGCGTGGAGCGGTTGCGCATGACCATACCGTGGAGCCGGATGATCTCTTCGTCGGTGAGCGGACGGGTAAGAAGTTTGTAGCCCACGCCGCGTTTGTACTCAATTTCGTATCCGGCATGGCGAAGCGCGGAGATGGCGGTGTAGATGCTGCGCCGCGCCGCCGAGATGGGCATGCGGGCGGGGTCGTCGGGATGGGCGAGGCGCCGGATCAACTCATCGGAAAGCATGGCCTTGTCTTCGCCGGTGTTTTCGCTCAAGAGCTGCAGGATGCGAACGGCGCGATAGGCTGCCATCGAGGCGGCGCCTCTCGTCGTGGTGTCGTAGGTTTCAACAGCGGCTTCGGTCATCGTGCCCACGTCCTTTCCGTTTTGGGTGGCGACGGTATGGAGCCTAGGACGCGGGGCTTTCCCAGGGGCGCAGGGCGCTCTGGGCGGTCGGTAGTCGTCGGCAAACGGCGGGTCGAGTTTTCAACAGCCCTGCTCAACTGACCAAAAACTTGCCAAAAGCTTGACGAATGCTGTTGAAAAAAGCGTCTCTCGAC
>USEF01000161.1 GCA_900553475.1 uncultured Collinsella sp.
GGCGCAGGCCGCTATCGGTGACGGTCTTGTCGCAGAAGCTCAGGCTTTTGCAGACGAGCTCGCTGCATGGCGACACGATCTACACCAGATGCCCGAGCTGGGTAACAATCTTCCGCAGACGTCTGCCTATATCCAGGCACGTCTGGACGAGATGGACATCCCCCATACCACGCTAGTCGACGGTTCCTGCGTCGTTGGCCTGATCGGTGCCGGTGCGGCCGCTCAGGGCAATGGCACGTGCAAGGACGAGCAGGCCGGAACGGTCGTCATGCTCCGAGGCGATATGGATGCCCTTCCCGTTGTCGAGGAATCCGGCGAGCCCTTTGCATCCACCAATGGCTGCATGCATGCTTGCGGTCACGATATGCACGCGACGGCCCTGCTTGGTGCGGCGCGCCTGCTCAAGGCCCGCGAGGCCGAGCTTGTGGAGGCCAACGCTACCGTCAAGTTGCTGTTCCAGCCGGGCGAGGAGACCTTTGAGGGAGCACGCGCTGCCATCGCCGACGGCTTGCTCGAGAACCCGCGCCCTCAGGCGGCCTTTGCCATGCATGTCAACAGCCAGTCGCCGCTTGGCCTGGTGCTCTACGGCAGCCCGGCGCTCTCGGGTGTGTACGGTTTCCGCATCACGCTCCAGGGCAAGGGCGGCCACGGTTCCAGCCCCGAGATCTGCATCGACCCCATCACGGCCGGCGTCCACGTGCACCTGGCGCTCCAGGAGCTTATCTCCCGCGAGGTGCCGGCGGCCAAGGAAGTCGCACTTACCGTTGGTAAGTTCGCCGGCGGCTTGGCGGCCAACGTCATCCCCGACACCTGCGTGCTCGAGGGAACGCTGCGCGGCTTTGATGTTGAGCTCATGGCTCACCTAAAGACCCGCATCGCGGAGGTCGTTAACGGCGTTGCTACGACCTATCGTACGCCGGCGACCATCGAGACGCTTTCGGATGTTCCGCCGCTTGTACTCGACAGCGATATGACTCAGGCGTCGCTTGGCTACGTGGGCGCAGTGCTGCCCAAGACGGCTTTCTTGCCGCTTTTCCATGCCATGGCGAGTGAGGACTTCGCGCTTATCTCGAGCAAGATCCCAAGTGCGTACTTTACCGTGGGCGCGGCCGTAACCGACACGGACGAACACTTTGCCCAGCACCATCCCAAGGCACGTTTTAACGATGCCGAGCTGCCGCTCGGTGCCGCGGCCTATACCGCCGTCGCTTTGGGCTATATCGCCGACCACCGGTAGCACCCAACCTTGCCTTTCAAGCCTGCGGGCATGGCCGTAAGGCCTATGCCCTTGTCTTTCAAGGCAATCTTGGGCACTACCGGCGCCCGGCGCAGGCTATTCGTTTGTCTAAAAGGAGCAGTATGCCCCAGCAGCGTAAGTTCTTCCCCGGCTGGCTCGTGGTGGCCTCCGGCTTCGTGATCATGGCCACGTGTTACACGATTTTCGTCAACTGCATGAGCCTGTTCCAGCCGCTGATCGTCAGCAACCTGGGTATTTCCCTTGCGCAGTACAACGTCTCCAATGCCATCTCCACCGTGGTGAGTGTCGTGGGTTCGCTCGTTATCGGTCATGTTGCCGATAAGGTGAGTGGCCGCGTATTGGGCTCGCTTACCGTTATCGCTACCTCGGCGGTGCTTGCCGGCATGAGCTTTGTCGGTGAGCTGTGGCAGGTCTACGTGCTCTTTGCCGTTTCGGGCTGCTTCGCTGTGGCCTCGACCCGTCTGCTCATTAGCCTTGTGACCGCCAACTGGTTTACCGCTAAACGCGGCCTTGCCATTTCCATCGCACTTTCGGGCTCGGGCTTTGGCGGAGCCATTCTCTCGCCGATCGTGAGCTCTCTTATCGTGAGTGTGGGCTGGCGCTCTGCGTTCCTGGTACTCGCTGCCGTCTGCATGGTGGCGGCACTGCCCATCACGGCTTACTCCTTCCGCACCAAGCCTTCCGAGATCGGCCTTAAGCCGCTCGGCGAGAACCCGGGCGATCCGTCCGTCTCGACGGCTGGCGATAAGGACGAGCACACGGCGCCCGAGGTTAGCGTCGGCTGGTCTCGTATCAAGAAGAGCCCGGCGTTTTGGCTGCTCGTCGTCGCCTTCCTCTTTATGGGTCTCGTTAACGGCGCCATCTTGCCCAACCAGGTCACCAACATGACGAGTGTTACCGTCAACGGCGCCAAGATCGTCACGGGCGGCCACGATCCCATGTGGGCAGGTACCGTGCTTTCGGCCTACATGGTCACCGTCGTTATCGCCAAGATTTCGCTCGGTGCGATCTATGACCGCTTTGGTCTGCGCTTTGGCAATATCCTTGGCTCCATTGCGTGCATTATCGCCTGCGTCGCCCTGTGCTTCCCCGCGACCGATCTTGGTTCCATCGTGGTTGCCGTGAGCTTTGGTATCGGAACGTGCATGGGCACCATCACGCCTACCATCGCCGCGTCCGAGCAGTTTGGCATGGCCGACCTCGGTAAGGTCACGGGCACCATTACCTCGCTCGAGATGGTTGGCGGCACCGTGGGCGCCATTGTCTCGGGCGTGCTGTTCGATGCCACGGGCTCCTTTGCGAGCACCTGGATCGTGTGCCTGGCGTGCTCCGTGGTCATGCTCGTGTTCCTGCTGGCATCCGAGCCCATCGCCGCCAAGCTGCGCGCGAGCGTGGCGGGGGAGTAGGTAGGCCAAAGCGCATCGCCGCTTGTCCGCTTCGTCCGCGGCGGCGCGTCTGGCCGAACGAGTCCCCATACCCTCGTTCGGTCAGACGCGCCACCGCTGTTTGTGTTTGTGCCGTATAATGACCGTTACCTATGACGCGATACAAAAGAAAGGTGTTTGCCCATGCAGGCACAGAAGGCGGAGGGAACCCGCGACCTTATCGGCGCCGAGATGCGCGCCTGGCAAAAGATGCAGCAGATTGCGGCCGGCGTGTTCGAGCCGTTTGGTTTTAAACCCATCGAGACGCCCGCGATCGAGCAGGTTGACGTGTTTGTCCACGGTATCGGCCAGTCGACCGACGTCGTGCGCAAGGAAATGTTCCGCGTGTTCAGCGGTGCCAACCTGGAGCGCGTCTTTACCGAGGGCACCGACACCAAACTCAAGCCCAAGCAGCGCCTGGCACTTCGCCCCGAGGGCACGGCCGGCGTGGTGCGCGCCGTCGTCGAGAACAATCTGGTGCCCCAGGGCTCCACGCCGTTTAAGGCTTACTACGCCGAGGCCATGTTCCGCGGCGAGCGTCCCCAGAAGGGCCGCCTGCGCCAGTTCCACCAGGTGGGCATCGAGTGGCTCGGCGCTCCCGATCCGGCGGCAGACGCCGAGTGCATCATCATGCTCATGGAGTTCTACAAGCGCCTGGGCTTCGATCTTTCCAAGCTTCGTCTGCTCATCAACTCGATGGGTGACGCCCAGTGCCGTCCGGCTTATCGCGAGCAGGTTAAGCAGTTCATCCTCGATCACGCCGACGAGATGTGCGATGAGTGCCGCGAGCGCGCCGAGCTCAACCCGCTGCGTGCCTTCGACTGCAAGAACGACCACTGCCGCGAGATCATGGCCGAGGCTCCGCTGATGGGTGACAACCTGTGCGATGAGTGCCGCGAGCACTACGAGCAGGTCAAGCGCTATCTGGATGCCGCCGGTATCGAGTATGTCGAGGATCCCACCTTGGTGCGCGGCCTGGACTACTACACCCGTACTGTCTTTGAGGTCGAGGCCCCTGGCGCCGGCGTCGGCTCCCTCGGCGGCCGCTACGATGGCCTGGTCGAGCTCGAGGGTGGCAAGCCCACGGCGGGCGTCGGCTTTGCTGTCGGTTTTGAGCGCGCCCTGCTGGCCCTGCAGGCCTTTGGCAGCGATTTGGGTGCCGATGAGGCCCCGTGCGTCTATGTCGCCAACGCCGGCAAGGAGCTGCGTCAGAACGTCTTTGCCATTACGCAGGAGCTTCGCGCCGCAGGTATCGTGACCGAGGCCGACTATCAGGGTCGTTCGCTCAAGGCCCAGTTTAAGCAAGCCGATAAGGTAGG
>USEF01000162.1 GCA_900553475.1 uncultured Collinsella sp.
TGCGGATCGTTGGCGTGGTCCTCGGGATGCACTGGCAGGTCTTTCTTGACTGCATCGTGGATCAGGTTGAGGTACTCGGTCACGCCGGTAGTCGACAGGTGCGTGCCGTCGCCATCGAACAGGTCGTTGCGGTTGGCGCTATGCCCGTACCAGTCGATAACGCGTACATTCTTGTAGCGCGTGGCGGCGTTGGCGATGGCTTGGTTCGTGGACCCGACCCACGGCTGCGGGCTACGCGTGTTTACAAACACGACTATACGCTGCTCGCCGGCGTCGGCCATGATCGCGTCGACCTGGGCGTCCGTTACCAAACCGTTGGTGCCCAGGGCAAAGACCACGATCTTGCCGGCAAGGTTCTGCTGGATATAGCCCTCAAATGTCGCGCGGCCCGCATCAAACTGGCGGCCCTTTTCGGCATCGATATGGCTGTGCGGGAACACGCCGTCAAAGGAATCAACGGCGCGCAGCGACACGGAGTCGCCGATCATCAACAGGTCGTAGGAGCCATCGGGGAAGCCGTCGTTGTCCTTGTCGGTGTCGTCGGCCGCCTGCTGGTCGGTGGGCGCGGTGTTCTTGGCTTCCTTGTTCAGAACTTCGGCGCCCTCGCCGCTCAGCGCAGACGTCTCGGGCACAAAGATCAGGCCGCCCAGTGCAACGACCAACACGACAGCGCAGGCTGCGCAGACAGGGATGTGCGTGCGTGCCCAGTTGGCGGGCGTGGTGGCGCCATCGCGGAATTCGGCGACGGTGCGCCCAAAGGCGCCCTTCCTAAACGGAGTCTCGATAAAGCGATAGCAGCACTCTGCCACGGCGACCACCAACAACACCTGCAAAATGTACTGCCACCACGGCGTATCGTTGATGTTGGCGACCGGGTTCATGAGGAGCAGCAGCGGATAGTGCCACAGGTAGATGCTGTAGGAGCGCTTGCCAACCCACACGAGTGGCTCGGCGGACAGCGCGCGGGCAACCATTCCCTGGGGCTGCACGCAGGCCGCGATGACCATGAGCGTGAGGATCGAGCACAGCAGCGTGCCTCCGCGATACTGGAAGGCGGTGTAGCCGTTGGTGAGCGCGACCATGGCGGCAAGGCCAACCAGACCCACGACGCCCAACACATCGATGGATGCGGGCGAGGACCAAAAACGCACGAGGGCGCTCGGCTGTGCCGGGGCGGTCTCGGCTGCTTCGTCGGCCTTCTCGCCAGGTTTGCCCTCGGCGTTCTTGCCGTGCTTGGCGGCGCCAGCCAGGCGATTGAGCCCCAAACGATGAGCGAGACGCACCGGCGCCAGGTCGCGATCGGGGATAAAGGCCATCCAGGCACCCAGCAGCAGCGAGAACACGCGGGTGTCGGTGCCGTAGTACACGCGGCTGGGGTCGGCGACAGGGTTGTAAAGCACCATCATGGCTAGGGCAGATACCACGGCAAGGCCCAGAACCACGCGGCGCGTGTTGGGTTTGCTCACATGCATGGATACCATGGCAAACAGCAGTGGCGGCCAAATCAGGTAGAACTGTTCCTCGATGGCAAGCGACCAAAAGTGCGTGAGCGGCGAGGGGTCGCCCAGAGCATTGAAGTACGAGACGTTTTGGGCAATCTGCCACCAGTTGTTGAAGAACAGCAGCGACGGCAGGATGTCGGGGCGCATCTTGGTGAGCATCACGTGGTTAAAGAGAGTGCACAGCGCGCAGGTTACCACCACGACGGTCACCACGGCGGGGACCAGGCGACGGATGCGGCGAATCCAGAAGCTCTTAAGGTCGATGCGGCCGGTCTTAGCGACTTCGTTGAGCAGCAAGCGCGTGATCAGATAGCCCGAAAGCACAAAGAAGATCGTGACGCCAAGCAGGCCGCCCTGCGCCCACGTGAGGTTAAGGTGATAGAGCACCACCGCGACGACGGCGAGCGTACGCAGGCCGTCAAGGGCAGGGATGTAGCAGGATTTGGGGCGAGCAGGCGTCTGCTCCGCGGCGGGAGTGTTGGCGCGGCCCGCGTTGTTGGCAGAAGCACGATGGGGGCTCACGGTGCGTCGCGGTTCGTTGGCACGGCGTTCGCCCTTCACGCGTTCGTGCGGCGCCGGCTCGTTGCCCGTGCGGCGTCGACCGCGCGAGCCCGATTGCGAGAGTTGTTCCATAAAACATCATCCAATGACGAGAATAATCAGCACGCCTTCATTGTAGCTGCCTGCTCCTGTGAATGCTTGCTGCTGGCGCAAGCTCAAGCGCGCGTCCACATCAAAGTGAACTAAAGTTATAGGGGGTGCGAGAGTGCACGATCGACGGCTGGCGGTGGGCATAAGGCCCGCAGATGAGGAGGTTTCCATGGCGGATCACAGCATCGTTGCGGTGTTCGGCAGCATGAACATGGACCTTTCGGTGGCGTGCGAGCGCATACCGCGTGCGGGCGAGACCGTCGGCGGCAGCGGGTTTATCACCAACGCCGGCGGCAAGGGCGCTAATCAGGCCGTAGCTGCCGCGCGTATGGGCGCGTGCACGCACATGATCGGCGCGGTCGGTCGCGACGCGTTCGGCGCGTCGCTCGTAGTGGGGCTCCAAGACGCCGGCGTGGACTGTGACTTTGTAGTGCATCGCGATGACGTGGAGACGGGAACGGCGACCATCATTCGCTGCGAGGGCGACAATCGCATCATACTGTCACCGGGCGCCAACCATGCGCTTGCGGGTGCGGACGTTGCCTGCGCGTTGAGGCGTCTGGTGGCCCATGAGCTCGACGGCGACGCCAGCGAGATTGCCCCGACTGCCGGAAGCGTCTTTATCGCCCAGGGCGAATGTGACCTTGCGGCGACGGCCGAGGCGCTTGTTTGCGCTCATGAGCTGGGGTTCTATACGGTCTTTAATCCAGCGCCCGCCTGCGAGCTGCCTGCGGAGGTCTGGCCTGCGGTCGACCTGGCCTGTCCCAACGAGACCGAGTGCCAGGTGCTGACGGGAATCTTGCCCGCGGACGATGCAAGCTGCGTCGCGGCGCTCAACGCCCTGCTCGCTAGGGGTGCCGGAGCTGCGGTCATCACGCTGGGCGGTGCCGGCTCGGTTACGCTCGGCGATGGCGGTGAGCTGCTGCGCATGCCGGCACTTTCGAGTGCGGTAGTCGATACCACGGCCGCCGGCGATACGTTTATCGGCGCGTTGGCGGCGGCTCGCCTAGAGGGCTTGCCGCTCTTTGAGTGCATGGCCGCGGGTGCTCGCGCTTCGGCAGTGACGGTGTCGCGCCTGGGCGCTCAGCAATCGATTCCCACGCGCGCCGAAGTTGAACATTGGTTTGGTTAAACGATAAAGACGGAGAAGCGGAGTAGAACAATGGCAATCAAGAAGCTGATCCTTGATCTGGATATGGGAGTGGACGATGCGATGGCGCTGGCCTATGCCATCGCGAGCCCCGAGGTGGAGCTCGTGGGCATCACCACGTGCTTTGGCAACGTGCGCGTCGAGCAATCGGCGCACAATTGCCTGGCGGTGCTCGATCTGCTGGGTCGCCCCGAGGTTCCGGTGTACCTGGGTGCCGACCGTCCTCTGCAGGCGACTGAGCCCTATACGCCGCCGGCGTCCACCGCGCTCATTCACGGCAAGAACGGCATCGGCGGCGCGAGCGTGCCCGCGTCGCCCTACGAGCCGGTGGGGGCGACCTCGGCCGACGGCAACGCTGCGGTCGATTATCTGATCGATGCCGCGCGCACCTATGGTCCCGATCTGGTCTACGTAGCGACTGGCCCGCTCTCCAACCTGGCGCTCGCCCTGGAGCGCGATGCGGCGGCGATGATGTCCATCGGCCGCGTGGTCGTGATGGGCGGCGCCCTTACCGTGCCCGGTAACGTGAGCGCGGGCGCCGAGGCCAATATGGCGA
>USEF01000163.1 GCA_900553475.1 uncultured Collinsella sp.
CTCGCGTACCAAAGTACGCGTCGCTCCTCTTTCAGGTCAATCTCGGGCACCTGGAAAACCCGTTCTAAATGGACTTAATGGTGATCCTATTTTGCCACTTTGGGCTTAAAGGCTTTTAGGCGCAGAGCGTTGCTTACGACACATACGCTCGACAGACTCATGGCCGCGGCGCCAAACATCGGCGAGAGTTGCCAACCGGTGAGGGGGAAGAACACCCCCGCGGCGAGCGGAATACCGATGCCGTTGTAGAACAGCGCCCAGAACAGGTCCTGCTTGATGTTGCGGATCGTGGCGCGCGAAAGCTCGATGGCGCGGGCGACGTCCATGAGGTCGCTGCGCATGAGTACCACGTCGGCGCCCTCCTTGGCGATGTCTGCGCCGGTGCCGATGGCAAGGCCCACGTAGGCGCGCGCCAGGGCGGGGGAGTCGTTGATGCCGTCGCCCACCATGGCGACCTTGCCGCCTGCATCCTGCAGCTCGCGCACGTGGCGCTCCTTGTCGGCGGGAAGCACATCGGCGATAACCTGTTCGCTGCTCAGTCCCACGCGGCGGGCGATGGCCTCGGCCGTCACGCGGTTGTCGCCGGTGAGCATGCGCACGTCGACGCCGAGCTTGCGGAGCGCGGCGATGGCCTCGGCGCTCGTCTCCTTGACCTCGTCAGCCACGGCAATGGTGCCGGCAAGCTCGCCGTTCTTGGCAAAGAACAGCGGCGTCTTGCCTTCGGCGGTAAATTGCTCGGCAAGACCCGCGGGCACGGTAACGCCCAACTCGTTCATCAGGCGCACGTTACCAGCGGCAATGGCGTTTTGCCCTTCGCGCGCCGTAACGCCTCGTCCGGGCACGGCGGCAAAGTCCTCGACCATGCGCGCGACGATCCCGCGTGTCTCGCACTCGGCCATAATCGCCTCGGCCAGCGGGTGCTCGCTCGAGCGCTCCAACGCGGCGGCCAACTTGAGCAGCGCCTTTTCGCTCATGGCTGGCGAGCCGTCAGCGCGCGTGGCTACCACGATATCGGTCACGGCAGGCTTGCCGCGGGTGACCGTTCCCGTCTTATCGAGCACCACGGTGCCCACGCTGCGCAGATTCTCCAGCGTCTCGGCGCTCTTGAACAGAATGCCCATCTCGGCGCCCTTGCCGGTGCCGACCATAATAGCGACGGGCGTGGCCAGACCCAATGCGCACGGACAGCTGATCACCAGCACGGCGACGGCGGAGGTAAGCGCTTCGTTGATGCTTCCGGTCAGCACCATCCACGCCACAAAAGTTACGGCAGAGATTACAAACACCACGGGCACGAACACGCCGGCGACCTTGTCGGCCATGCGGGCGATGGGCGCCTTGGTGGCGTTGGCGTCCTCGACGAGCTGGATAATCTTGGCGAGCGACGTGTCGGCGCCCACACGCGTGGCGCGGAAGGTAAACGAGCCCGTGCGGTTGATCGTGGCCGCGTTGACAGTGTCGCCGGCGGTCTTCTCCACGGGGATGGACTCGCCGGTGAGCGCGCTCTCGTCCACGGCCGAGCTGCCCTCGAGCACCACGCCATCGACGGGGATGGACTCGCCGGGGCGCACGCGCAGGACCTGGCCGGGAAGGATACTGTCGACGTCCACAGTGGCCTCGCTGCCGTCCTCTGCCACGACGGTCGCGGTCTTGGGTGCTAAGTCGATGAGCGCCTCGATGGCGCCACCGGTCTTGGACTTGCTGCGCGTCTCGAGGTATTTGCCCACGGTGACCAGCGACAGGATCGTGCCCGCACTCTCAAAATACAGATTGTCCATGCCCGTCATCATGGCCTCGTGGACCTGACCCGTGGCCAGCTGATCGGCCATGATAAACATGGCGTAGAGCGACCAGGCGATGGAGGCGGTGGCGCCCACGGCAATAAGGGCGTCCATGGTAGGCGCGCCGTGCGCGAGCGATTTAAACCCGTTGATAAAGTACGCGTCGTTGACGTAGACGATGGGGATGAGCAGGACGAGCTCGGTGAGCGCGAGTGTCATGCTGTGGGTGTGGTCGGTGAAGATGCCGGGCAGCGGCCAGCCGAGCATGTGCCCCATGCCTATGTAGAACAGTGGGATGAGGAATACGATCGAGACGATGAGGCGGGTGCGCATGGCAGAGGCGGCGGCCTCCAACTTTTTGGTCGGCGACTCCATATGGGCGGCGCCGGACCTGGCTTGCGCGCTTCCGCTTTGGACAGCGTCGGTGCCCGTGCTGATGGGCGAGGCCGAGTAGCCCGCGCGGTCGACAGCGGTGCAGATGTCGTCGGGGGAGACCTGCGCAGGGTCGTAGTCCACCAGCATAGAGCCGGCGAGCAGATTGACCGCGACGCTTTGGACGCCGTCGAGCTTGCTCACGGCACGGTCCACGTGCGCCTGGCAGGCGGCGCATGTCATGCCGCCCACGTCGAACTTATCTTGAGCCATGGCTTCTCCTTTCTGTGACGTAGTGTCGGAAATGTTAACCATCCGATACTATACACCCATACCCCCTGGGGGTGTCCAGTGGAGATCGAAATGTATGACATTTCGCTACAGATGTGGTTGGTTGGTTGGCCGATGGACTGTCCCTGCCAAACATCTCAATCTGTAACAACTAGACCCGTTTTTGTCGAGTAACTGTTACAGATCTAGACATTACGTCAAGCCACAACTTAATGTCTCAATCTGTAACATCTAGGGACCGTTTTGACTGCTAGATGCTACAGATCGAGACAAACCATTCGAGGGTAACCCGAACATCTCGATCTGTAACAGTAAGACCGATATTTGGGTCCTAGTTGTTACAGATTGAGATGTTGTCTCGCGGGGTTGGGGTTTGTCTCGTTCTGTAACATCTAGACCTGTATCTGCCGAGCTAGTGTTACAGATCGAGACATTTGCCGGGGAGGGGTCCCGTTGCGGCAAGACGCCCGCCGCCTAGATACAGAACCCGGGGATCACGCAGGTCCGCTTCTTGGGGTTGTTCGCGGGCGTTGCGTACGTAAAGACGTCGCCGTCGTGTCCCACGCGATTCAAATAGAGCGTGCCTTCGGTCTCCGATGAGTCGGGGCTCACCGTGCGCTCCCACCAGCAGGTGTCCTTGCCCTTCCACTGGCGGACCATCGTCTCGTTCGTGGAATACGGGCTCACCTTGAGCTCGCGGAAGAGCTGGTACTCCTTGCCCTCGCCGTTGTAGATGTCTGCCAGGTAGTGATAGTCCTTGGCAAACGAATAGGGCGGTTGCGTACCGCACAGCTCGACCATGGCGGGCAGCCAAAGGGTTGCGGGCAACTCGCTCAGACACGATGCGCTGTTGGCGGCACCCACGTTATTCGAGATCTTTTTGACAGATTTGATGAGTGCGCGCAACTCGTTGGGCAGCAGCATAAGGCCGTCGCCGTCGAGCCATTCCCGCAGCTCGCAATCTGCCCATCCGGCGCTCGGCGGTTCAGCCGCAGCGTTGCGCTCGGCAATACCCGCATCGAACATAAACGTCAGTCCGGCCTTGCCCGTCCCGTCCAGAAGCTCATCGTGGCGGATGCCCACAAGTTGCGCGCCAACCTGCAGCCCGTTGGTGAGCGTGACACGCTTGGCACACGGATAGGGGATATGCCCATCGGCATCGAGCAGATGAAAGCGCTTGGCAATCTCGCGTGCCTCGCTACGGGTCTCGGCGGCCTTAATCTTGAGCGAAATCTCCTGCAGCTGATCCCAGGTGTAGTCATCAAGTGAACCGCGGATGCCGTCCAGGTAGTCGGGGATGCCAAAGCCATGGGTCGCCGCCCCAATGACGCTGAGCCCCGCAACGGCTGCAACGACGCCGC
>USEF01000164.1 GCA_900553475.1 uncultured Collinsella sp.
GCGCAGCGTCGAGCCGTTACGCGGTTTGGTAAAACCGCGTAACTAATACTCAAGCTTCCACATGTAGCGGCGCGTCATGTAGTCCTTGTGGGTGACGGCAGAGAGCGCGCGCATGTACACGTTGTTGAGAATCGGGGCAAAGATCAGGTGGTTGAAGTACTCGCTCACGCTGTCCTTGATGTCGTTGAGGCCGAGCTCCTTGGCGTCGAGCTGATAGACGCGCTCGCCACCGTACTGGTTGACGAAGCGGATACCGCGCTCGTCGTTGCAGCGGCTGCGGCCGACGCTGATGAGCTGGAACAGCGAGGTGCGCTTGTCCAGAATCTCGAAGGGGCCGTGGAAGAAGTCGCAGGTGTTGATGGTGCAGGAATCGATCTGCAGCATCTCCTGCACGTTGCAGATGCTAAAGACGTAGGCGGCACCAAAGAGCGGGCCCTGGGCCATGACGTTGATGCAGGGCTTGTCGGCATTCTGCTCGGCCCACTTGGCAGCGAGCGGACGGGTGTACTCGACGGCCTTGCGATAGATGGGGTCGACCAAGTCGAACGCGGCCATAGCGGTCTCGTACTCGGCATAGCCCTCGGTCTGCTGCGTGAGCTCCATGGCGATCATGGTCACGACGGCGGAGTTGGTACGGCCCATGCAGGACTCGTCGACGGCCAGGCTGTCATACTGAATCTTGTAGTCGCAGACCTCGGTGAGGCCGGACTCGTCAACATAGATGGCGATGGTGCTGGCGCCGTGGTCCTTGGCGACCTGGGCGGCGACGATGGTCTCCTTGGTGCCGCGCATGGACACGACGACGGCCAGGGTGTTCTCGTTGACATAGGCGGGCGTGGCGTGCACGAACTCATTGCTGGTGTAGCTGGAGCTCACGACCTGCGTGGCCTCGTGCTCCATAAAGTACTGGGCAGGATAGTTGCCGCCGTTGGATCCGCCGGCGCCAATCCACACGACGCGCTTGATGCCGCCCTTGTCTGCCTTGTCGGCCAAAACCTGGGAGACGACGTCCTTAACCTGTTCCTGAGTAGTCATCGTGCATCAGCCTTTCTTCTCGTTTGATGCTCTCGATGGCATACAAGTTACATACATGTTTTGGTTATGTCGACTAGTTGTATGCTATATTTGTCTTAGAAAATTTGCTGATACGGTTTTCGATAACTTGCTACCAGCGGTTTTGTTGTTGTATTGAATACATGCTTGATTAGATACGCATACAGGTTAGATACAGGTTGATCGCATGAACGCTTCATCTAAAAAGAGACTGACCCAATACGAGCGCTTGGCGGGCATGCTGCGCGACCGCATCGCCTCCGGCACCTATGCACGCGGAGACAAGCTGCCGTCCGAGATGGAACTCATGGACGAATCGGGGCTGTCGCGCAGCACCGTACGCCACGCCCTTAAGGTGCTCGTTGATGAGGGCCTGGTGCGCACCGAGCGCGGGCGTGGCGCCTTTGTGGCCGACACGCCGGCGCTCCACGAGAACAACCTGGTGTTTTCGAGCTACACGACACAGGTCCAGGGTCAGGGTATGAAGCCCACCACGCGCACGGTGGACTCGGGCTTTGCCAAGGCCGCGGGCAATGCGGCCAAGTTCTTCGATGTCGCCGTGGGCAGCAAGCTCGTCAAACTTGTCCGCCTGCGTTATCTGGACGATGCGCCGCTGTGCCTGGAGACCACCTATCTACCACCGAGCTTCGAAGCACTCATCGATCGCGATATCAACGGTTCGCTCTACGCCACGCTGCGCCAGGAATTCCATCGCGCGCCGGCACAGGGACACAAGACCTTTGAGGTGTGCTATGCCTCGCAAAACGAGGCGTTTTTGCTCAACGTTGAGCGCGGGCAGGCGCTGATCCTGATCACCGACTACGTCTACGACACCGACGGCCGACCGCTCCATGTCTCCAAGCGCATCCAGCGCACCGACCGTGCCAAATACACCGAGCCCATCGGCTAACCTGCCAAAATAAACCTGCCCCTAAATGGTAGGTTTGGGGAGGTCGGGGAACCAGATTGGTTTGGGTTGGTTGGGTGTGCGCTCGGCAAGGACCAGCTCCATCCAGCACATGTCGTACCAGCGGCCGAACTTTTGGGCGCAGCGGTCGAAGGCACCCACCAGGCGATACCCCATATGGGCATGGAAATCCTGACTGTTATGCGTCAGATACTCGTCGTCCTTGTCGTGCGGCACGGCGATGAGCGCGCACATGTTGGTGATGCCCATCGCAATCAGGCATTGCTTGAGCGCATCGTGCAGCTTGCGGCCCAGCCCGCCGTGGCGCACGTCGCGCGCCAGGTAGATCGACGTCTCGACCGACCAGTCGTATGCCTCGCGGCTGTTGAGCGGACTCACATAGGCATAGCCTACCGGACGCCCGTCCAGCTCCATCACCAGATACGGATAGCGCTTAAGCGTACGCTCGATGCGTCCGGCGAACTCCTCAACGCTCGGCACCTTGTATTCGCAGGTAATCGCCGTCTGGCGCACATACGGCTCATAGATGGCAAGCAACGCCGGTGCGTCATCGGGCGTCGCCAGGCGAATCGTCGGATCGGACATCTCGGTCATACAACCCTTCTCCCCCAAAAACAGAGGCCGCCTTGCGCCAAACCCAGCGCAAGGCGGCCCCCCGTCATTACATCAGGCTACAGGACAGCCGCCAACGCGTCGATATCCTCCTGCGTCGTGGCCCAGCTGGTGCAAAAGCGCACCACCGTGTGGGTCTCGTCGTACTTTTCCCAGTACTCGATCGCCGCATGCTCGCGAATGCGCGCCATGTCCTCGTTGGGCAGAATCACGAACTGCTGGTTAGTCGGCGTCTCCAAGAAGAACCGGTAGCCGTGCTCGTGCAGCACGCGACGAAGCGTCTGAGCCGTCTCGATCGCCTGTCGACCAATCTCAAAATACAAGCCATCGGTAAAGAGTGCCTCAAACTGCACGCCCGTCAGGCGGCCCTTGGCCAACAGCGCACCGTGCTGCTTAATACGCGGAATGGGATGCGCCGGAGCGTGCATGCCGCAGAACACCACAGCCTCGCCGCAGAGCGCGCCGCACTTGGTGCCGCCGATGTAGAACACATCACACAGCTGTGCCAGCTCGGGCAGGGTAATATCGCACTCATCGGACGCCAGCGCATAGGCCAGGCGGGCGCCGTCCACAAACAGCGGAATCTCACGCTTCTGGCATACCGCATGAATCGCCGCGAGCTCGGCCTTGGAGTACAGCGTGCCGTACTCGGTCGATAGGCTCACGTACACGGCGCCCGGGAACACCGTGTGCTCGTAGCTCTCGTTTTCGTAGAACACCTGGATATAGTTCTCGAGGTCCTCGGCGTGCATCTTGCCCTCGTCGCCGGGGAATGCCTTCTCCAGCTCCTCGCGGGCACGGCGGTTCATCTCGACCACGATCTGGTAGATGCGGGGCAGGGTCATCTTGAAGATGTCCACATTCCACTTCTCCAGAGCCTCGGCCATGACGGTGTGGTTGGTGTAGGAGAAGACCTTCTGGCAGATGTCGAAGCTCTTGTCCCAGCCGAAGCCGCACTCATCCAGCAGGATGCGCATCATCTCGGGGATGGCGAGGGTCGGATGGGTATCGTTCAGCTGGATAGCCACCTTGTCGGGCAGGTTCTCGAGGGTGCCGTAGGTGGACAGGTGATTCTGGACGATGTCGCCGATGGAGGCAGCAGACAGGAAGTACTGCTGACGCAGGCGCAGGATCTTGCCCTCAACGTGGTTGTCGTTGGGGTACAGCACCTTGGAGATCAGCTCGGCGCTGGCGTT
>USEF01000165.1 GCA_900553475.1 uncultured Collinsella sp.
GACGCCTTTGCCTTTACAATGGGGTCATGGAACAGATTATCTTGAACATACTCGAGGCTCTGCGTCGCGGCGAGACCGTGGACGACAAAGCGCTCGTCAAACTGATACATGCCGAGGCGCGCCGTGAGGGTGCCGACAAACGCGATTTGGCCAAGCGCCGTCTGCTGCCGTTCTACCAGCGGGTAAAACGTGAGGAGCCGGCTCGTTGGGCTGGGTGGAATGTCGATGCCGAGCTGGAACGTCGACTGCTGCAGGTGCTGCGTATGAAGCCTCGTCGCACGGCTTCGGGCGTGGCGACCATTACCGTTATCACCAAGCCCTGGCCATGCTCGGGCGATTGCCTGTTTTGTCCCAACGATCTGCGCATGCCCAAAAGCTACCTGCACGCCGAGCCGGCGTGCGCCCGTGCGGAGCAAAATTGCTTTGACCCGTATCTGCAGGTGAGCGCTCGTCTGACCGCGCTTTCGCAGATGGGGCACGCAACCGATAAGATTGAGCTCATCGTGCTCGGTGGCACCTGGAGCGACTATCCGCAAGGGTATCAGACGTGGTTTATGTCGGAGCTTTTCCGTGCGCTCAATGACGATGCCGTCGCCGGCGTGGCGGCCAACCCCATGCTGGCGCGTCCGGGCATCAGCCGTGCCGAGGCGGGGCGCCTGCTCGATGACGCTCCCGCCGATGCGCTGCCGCCGGTGGTAACAGAGCGCCGCGAGCGCTATCGGGTTGCCGGCATTGCGACAGACGAGGCTGAGCTTGCTGCTGGCGTTGCCGACGAGCAGGAGCGTGTGGATGCTGCCGTGGGCGGCTACAACCGCGCGGTGCGTCGTCTGTACGGCCCTGGTACGCCGTGGGGCGAGGTTGCCAAGTGGCAGACGGCAACGATGGAGGAACTTGAGCGTCAGCAGCGCATCAACGAGACGGCGAAGCATCGCGTGGTGGGGCTCGTTATCGAGACGCGCCCCGATGCCGTAACGCCGCAGGCGCTTACGCTCATCCGCCGCCTGGGCTGCACCAAGATCCAGATGGGTATTCAGAGTCTCGACCAACATTTGCTCGATATCAACGAGCGTCGTATTTCGGTGGCGCAGATCGAGCGGGCGTTTTCGCTTGCGCGCCTGTTTGGCTTTAAGATCCACGCGCATTTTATGCTTAACTTGCTGGGCGCCACGCCCGAGGGGGACAAGCGCGACTACGAACGCTTTATGACCGAAGGGGCCTTTATGCCCGACGAGGTCAAGGTTTACCCGTGTGCGCTCATCGAGGGCTCGCGTCTGGTGGGCTGCTACGAGCGCGGCGAGTGGCGTCCCTATACCGAGGAAGAGCTGCTCGATGTGCTGGCCGACGACATCGTGGTGACGCCGGCGTTCTGCCGCATCAGTCGCATGATCCGCGACTTTAGTTCCGACGACATCATGGTGGGCAACAAGAAACCCAACCTGCGCCAGCTCGTCGAAAACCGCTTGGCCGCTCGGGGTGACGGTGCGACGGTGCGCGAGATTCGCTATCGCGAGATCAGCACGGCGGGTGCCGACTTGGATGAGCTATCTCTTGATGAGGAGGTGGCGTACGAGACGCCGGTGACGCACGAGTGCTTTTTGCAGTGGGTGACGCCGCAGGGCAAGATCGCGGGCTTTTTGCGGTTGTCGCTGCCCGACCATTCGTTTGTTGCCGCGCATGCGGACGAGTTGCTGACGATGCCGGACGAGGCGATGATTCGCGAGGTACACGTGTATGGCATGGCGGCGCGCGTGGGGTATCAAGGCCAGGCGGCCCAGCACCATGGGTTGGGGCGTCTGCTCGTAGAGCGTGCGTGCGAGATTGCCCGGGATGCGGGTTATACGCGCATCAACGTGATCAGCGCGATTGGTACGCGCGAGTACTATCGCCATTTGGGTTTTTACGATCATGGACTCTATCTGCAAAAGGAGCTCTAGATGAACAAGCCGAGTGTTTCTGCTGGCGTCGTTGCCGGCGTTGCCCTGGGAGCCGCGGCGCTTGGTGCGGCCGCCGTCGCTGTTCGTGCTGCCTGTCTGCAGGTTGCGCGAACCCGCAATGGGTTGGCGCGTGTGAAACGCGTGCACGATGGGGACGGCGATGAGATTCGCGTGTTGGTGCAAGGCGGCGTCTACCAAAGCGCAAGCTACGTTGGTGAGCGTTGGGCGGAGCCCGTCTTTGCGTACTATCGTGCGTTTGACGACGTGTTTGAGTCCGAGGATGCGATGCACGATGCTTATGGTCACGGCATCAACCGCATGCTTGTGCTGGGTGGCGGCGGGTTTGCCTATCCTAAGTTCGCGCTGATGTCGCACGAGGGCTTGCGCATGGACGTCATCGAGTATGACGGAGAGATGGCGCGCCGCTGGTTCTACCTAGACGAGCTGGAGCGCGCGGCGGGCGATCGCCTGCGGGTGATAACCGCTGAGGCTCGCTCGTATTTGGGTGTGACGAGCGTGGGCCATCGTCGCTACGACGTGGTCGTGAGCGATTGCTTTGGCGGTGCCGAGCCCGTACGCGAGCTGGCGACGGTTGAGGCATTGCGTTTGGTGCGGGGCAGCCTAAATGTCGGTGGCGTCTACGTTGCCAATATCGTGAGTGCAAACGAGGGGAGCGATGTGACGTTCCTGCGCGACTGTGCCGCCACGGCGCTTGAGGTGTTCGACCATGCTTGGGTGGTCCCATGTGGCGATGCAGAGTTCGGCGGCGAGGAGAACTACCTGCTCATCGCCAGCGACGGCAACTACGCCTTTGCCGAAGCCGTGCCCTTCGACACCGACTTCCTCGGCACCGTTCTTCACGACAAATAGGTCTCCCCGTCCCAAAAAGACTGGTCTTAGGCGTGGTCGCGCCAGCCGAGAACGCGCTGCTTCATGTCTTCGATGTCGAGCACGCCTTCGGCAAAGCCTTTGCGCACGAGCTCTTCTGGAACGAATTCGTCGTACCGATCAAAGTAAGGCACCTCGCCGGGATAGACGAGGTCGATGGGGTCGAAGTCTTTCTCGGCTTCGGCGGCGAGCACTTCAAAGAACGTCTCCTCGTCGGCCTTCATCTTAAACTGCATAAAGTACGGGCGTGATGGGTCGAGTCCGCGAAGGCCCAGCTCCGCGGCGCACTTAATCTTGAGCATGCGCTCGAGTGCCAAAAAGGCGTAGCTGCCCAGCCAGGGGAAGAGCACCCAGGTGTCGCCACCCAGGTTGATGAGTGGCTTAGTTCCCGCACCCGAAATCTCGGCCGTATGGCGAGCCTGTGCAAGACGTGCCCGTGCGTTGCCCATGAGATACGGATATGCCGCATGCTCGTTGAGCGCTTTGCGCATGCGCTCGAGTACATGCGTATTGATGTCTCCGGGGCAGTCGCCAAAGTAGGCCGGCACCCGGCCCTTGACCTGCGTGGCAAAGACAGTGTGGCGCTTCCAGTCCACTTCCTCGACAATCCAGCAGTGTCCGGCGATGGCGATGCGCTCACCGGGCGGGGGCGGATTAACAATCGTGCCCAGCTCGGCCGACTCGCTGCGAACGGTGAACTCCTCGTTTTCCTGGAACACGGCGTAGAACTTAAAGTTGTTGATGATGCGCTCGCCCGCGAGACCCACGATGAGCCCGCCACCTTCGGTGACCTGGATATGGTCGATCTTAATGAGGTGACGTAGCAGCACACGGTAATCGTCTGCCGAGACACGGTGGAAATAGCTGAGCGTGAGCACGCGCTGGGCAAGTTCGGCCGGCGTGAGCTCGCCGGTGCGGCCCACCTGGATGCGAATCTCGCGC
>USEF01000166.1 GCA_900553475.1 uncultured Collinsella sp.
CATGGCATCGGCCAGGCCCACGCTGGTGGTGGTCTTGCCCTCGCCCGCGGGCGTTGGGTTGATAGCGGTCACGAGGACGAGCTTGGCCTGGTGATCAGTCGGCTCGTTGAGCAGTGAATAGTCGACCTTAGCCTTGTCGAAGCCGTACGGAATAAGGTGCTTAACGTCGACGCCGGCGTTCTTGGCCACCTCGGTAATAGGCAGCGGCGTGACAGAACGTGCGATTTCGATGTCAGTAGGCATGGGCGGTCCTTTCGTTACCGAATGAGAAAAAGACCAATTCAGCATAGCACGGGCGCGCAACAGTAAAACACCCATAACCGATGAACGGCGATATGTTTACCCGATGCCCAGCGATAGCCCAACAGCCCGCCAAAACAAAGCGCCCTAAACGGTAGGTTCAATCCCCAGGTGCTCAAAGGTGCGAAGGGTTGCCTGACGGCCCTGCGGCGTACGAATCATCAACCCGCACTGCAGCAAATAGGGCTCATAGACATCCTCGAGCGTGCCCGGGTCCTCGCCCACCGCGCTGGCAAGGGTCGTAAGTCCCACGGCACGACCGGAGAACGTCTTGGCAAGCGTCTCCAAGATACGAATATCCATCCAGTCCAGACCGAGCTCGTCGATCTCGAAGAACTCGAGCGCCTGGCGACAGATATCGAGCTCGATGGGGCCGTTGCCGCGCACCTGCGCATAGTCGCGCACGCGCTTGAGCAAGCGGTTGGCAAGACGTGGCGTGCCGCGCGAACGCGAGCCGATCTCGAGTGCACTGGGATGGTCGATCGTCACGCCCAGGATAGTCGCCGAGCGCGTCACAATCTGCGCGAGCTCCTCGACCGTGTAGTAATCCAGGCGATACGAAATGCCAAAGCGGTCGCGCAACGGGCCGGTCAACATGCCTGAGCGGGTCGTTGCCGCTACCAGCGTAAACTTGGGAATATCCAGGCGAATCGAGCGCGCCGCCGGACCCTTGCCAATCACGATATCGAGGGCAAAGTCCTCCATCGCGGGGTACAGGACCTCCTCGACCGAACGGTTGAGGCGGTGGATCTCGTCGATAAACAGCACATCACCCGGCTGCAAGTTAGTAAGGATGGCCGCCAGGTCGCCCGTGCGCGCGATGGCAGGGCCACTCGTCGTCTTGATCTGAGCGCCCAGCTCGTTGGCGATAACGGTGGCCAGCGTGGTCTTGCCCAGACCCGGAGGACCCGAGAAAATCACGTGGTCGAGCGTCTCGCCACGGCTCTGCGCCGCTTCGATCAACACGCGCAGGCTCTGCTTGATGTGCTCCTGGCCGCAGTAGTCGTCCAGGCGCTGGGGGCGCAAAGTGCGGTCGACATCGAGGTCCTCGGCCGTCAGCTCCGAGCCCACCATGCGCTCGCCGTGCGCCATAGATGCCGCCGGCGAGTTGCCGGGCGTCGCCCACAGGTCCTGAGAGTCATCGGCTTCCCACATCACGCATCCATTCCGAGTCGCTTAAGCGCCGCGCCGAGCAGATCCTCGACACGCATATTTTGCCCATCATACCCGCTCAGGGCAACATCGGTCTCCTGCGGGCTAAAGCCCATGGAAAGGAGCGCCGCACGGGCATCATCGATGGCCGAGGGAGCAGCAGCGGGCACGGGCATCGCAACCTGGCCGGGAATCACATCGACCGGCACAAAGCCCTCGTCCTTGGCAAAGGTGCTCTTGAGCTCCAGGATCAGACGCTGAGCTGTCTTTTTGCCCACACCGGGTACCTTGGCCATGCCCTTGTCGTCCTCGGCCATCACCAGCGAGTACAGCTGCCCCACGGTATAGGTGGAAAGCACGGCAAGCGCCAGGCGCGGGCCAACGCCCGAAACGGACACGAGCCGGTCGAACATCGTGCGCTCATCCTTTGAGGAAAAACCGAAAAGTGTCATGGCGTCCTCGCGCACCTGCATACGCGCGTAGAGGCGGACCTCGCCGCCGGGCGTCGGCAACGTGGCCGCAGTGCTGCCCGAGATGCCGAGCTCAAAGCCAACGCCCGACACATCGACGACAGCAGAGCTCATCGTGGCCTCGACAAGCGTTCCGTGGAGCTGGGAAATCATCAGTATCCGGTTCCTCTCTGTTGATAGAACTCGCCACCGGTGAGGGCGCGGGTGCGGCTGAGGTTTACGTGGCAGATGGCGCAGGCCAGGGCATCGGCGGCATGGTCGGGATGCGGGTCGTGATCGAGCTGTGTGAGCGTGCGTACCATGTAGGCGACCTGCCGCTTGTCCGCGGCGCCGGTGCCCACCACAGCCTGTTTGATCTGCATGGGCGTGTACTCGCCAATCTCGAGCGCGCATTCCGAAAGTGCGACGAGTGCAGCACCGCGGGCATGCGCCGTGGGGATGGCGGAACGAACGTTGGCGCCAAAGTAGATGCTCTCGACAGCAGCCGTGTCGGGTCGATAACGCTCAACGACATCCTTAAGGTCATGGGCGATATGCGACAGGCGCACCGCGAGCGGACTTCCGGCACTGGTCTCGATGCAGCCATAGGCACGGCAGCGAACCTCGCCACGCCGCTCCTCGATAATCCCCCAACCCGTATGAGCCAAACCGGGGTCGATGCCCAAGATAACCAAGCCAACCTCCCCTCGCCACAAGCACAGCGCAAGACAAGGCCCCGCGCATCATTCACGAACGTCTGTTCTAGAATAACACAACGCTAGCCCTATAAGTCAGCCGAGATCGAATTGTAGGTTGAGTATACGCAAGCGAGCGCCTGCCAGAGCGAGCAAGGTGCCTTGAAAGAGGAGGGCATTGACCTGGCGGTCATGTCCGACGATTGAAAGGCAGATTGCCGCTCTGGCGGGCGCGCAGCGACCTAGTTCTGAGAGAAGAACGGGAATTGTCGGGGATCAACCGGCGGATGCGGCATCGGGCCACCCTGGGGACTACCTTGCGAGCCGCCCTGACCGCCCATCATCTTATCGATGGCGTCCTGAACCTCGCCCTCGAACTTTTTCATTCCCTCGTGCAAACGACGCTGACCGTCCTCAGAGCGCAGCTCCTCCATTTGCTCGGGCGAAATACCCAGTAGCTCGCCCAGCACGCCCATCATCTCGTTTCGCACGCGCTCGCTCGTATCCTCGTCAGCAAAACGGCGCACCTCGGCGCGCGCCAGCGAATCGACCGTCGTACGCTCCTTGCCATTAAGCCCCAGGTCGGACCACGCGAGCATATACGGCCAGGCACGCTCGGCAAACGAACGAGCCGAGACGATCGGCGCCATCGGCAACATGCGGCGGGCAGCCTCACCCTGGCGCACGAGCATCAGCAGCAGCGAGCAAGCCTCAGGCTTGCCAGCGGCCATCGGGATGTCGTCGAAAGGTCGATTGCGGTCCACGTGTGCCTCGAGCGCGCCATCGACCTCACCCGGCTCAAGCCCGCCGAGCAGCTGTGCCGCGCGGTCGAGCATATCAACCGGGCCGTCGAGCGTCGAGAGCGCCTGCGCCAGCACGCGCTCCATACAATCTTCCACTGCGTTGAGCGTCACGAGCTCTTGGGGCACCACGGCAGACGTGCGGTTGCGCACACGCGCCACAAACTCAAGCGTCGACAGATACACATCGCCAAAGGGCGCAAAGTCGCCCTGGTAGCCGCCGCAAAGCGCCGGCGCCGCCAGCGCGTACTCGGTTTTGGACAGCGGGCTCAGCGCCATCGCACCCAGCTCGAGCGCCGTATCCTCCAGCATGAGGCCCAGCGTGCGCGAGCGCAGGCGCTCGGCA
>USEF01000167.1 GCA_900553475.1 uncultured Collinsella sp.
CCGCCTCGTCGGGCGTGCGATACTCGGCAGCGCGTATCTAGCCACGGTCGCCACCGCCATGGCCGAAGTCCTGGGCGGTGCGATCGCGCTCCAGATGCTCTTTGGACTGCCCGTGCGCGCCGGCTGCGTCATCGTGGCCGCGGCATCGATGGCAATGCTCATGACGAACTCCTACAAGCGTGCCGAGCGCTGGATCATCGCCTTCGTCGGCGTGGTAGGACTCTCGTTTTTGGCCGAGCTTGCGCTAGTCAAGGTCGACTGGCCGCAAGCCGCCGCAAGCTGGATCACGCCCAGTATGCCCACCGGCTCTGCCGCGATTATCGTGAGTGTCCTGGGTGCGGTCGTTATGCCCCACAACCTTTTTCTGCACTCCGAGGTCATCCAATCCATGCACTTCGAAGGCCAAGGCGAGCAAGTTATCGAGGAACGTCTGCGCTACGAGCTCTTCGACACGCTCTTTTCGATGGGTGTGGGCTGGGCAATCAACTCGGCCATGGTCATCCTGGCCGCAACGACCTTCTTTGCGCACGGCATTGTCGTAGACGACCTCGCCGTCGCAGCGGCCACGCTCTCCCCCATTCTGGGCCCGGCAAGCTCGACCATCTTTGCAGTGGCACTGCTGTTCGCGGGCCTATCGAGCAGTGTGACGGCGGGCATGGCAGCGGGCACCATCACCGCGGGCATGTTCGATGAGGAATACGACATCCACGACCGACATTCCTCAATCGGGGTGGCGACCTGTTTCGTCGGCGCAGTGGCGGCGTGCCTGGTCGTCCCGAATCCTTTTGAGGGTCTCATTTGGAGTCAGGCACTGCTGTCGCTTCAGCTGCCGATTACGGTCTTTGTGCTCATACGACTCACCAGTTCGCCCCGCGTCATGGGCAAATACGCCAACTCGCGCCCGCTCAACGCGCTGCTCGTAGGGATCGGCGTCATCGTGACGATTCTCGATGTCGTGTTGTTGACAGGGATGTAATGGGGCGGGGCACCTACCTAGGCAAACGTCTCGATCTGTAACATCTAGACCCGCTTTTGATGTCTAGATGTTACAGATCGAGATCATTCCGAGGGACAGCTCCGTTTGTCTCAATCTGTAACACGTAGACCCCGTTTTCACTGCTAGATGTTACAGATTGAGACCAAAGGTCGGCCGGACTCACGACAGACTGGATCGGCTAACAGCAGCCGTGATCCCTTGGGGACGGAGTAAAAGGGTCCCGGCCGGAATATCCGACCGGGACCCTTGGACAGAGCTATGTGTTGCTGCAAATCGCGTATCTGCGAGTTACTCTTCGACGAGCTCAAACTGATCGGGACCGACGCCGCAGACCGGGCACACGTAATCCTCGGGCAGCTCGGGCGTATCGACCTCAACCTCATAACCGCAAACGGTGCACACGAACCTGTACGTCTTCTTTTCCTCAGCCATGATGTTCTCCTCTCGAACGTGACTGCTGGTGTACTTGCTTATTAGTATATATTCTCAATAATATAATGCAAGTAATTTTCCACCATTTCTACCCTTGGTACGAAGACGCCTTAGGCGGCGTTTTGCCCTTTAGCACCTTATGGTAGTAGTCATAGGTCAACGGAGTCTCGCCGCTCAGGCGCTCGGCATCCTCAACCTCGCCAATAAAGAGCAGGTGTGTGCCCACGTCAACAGTGTCAATCAAATGGCAGCTAAACAAGGCCGCCGCGTGCTCGGGAACATAGGGCATGCCAAGAGCCGTCTCGCGGGTCTCGTACTTGGCAAACTTGTCATAGTCGCTGCTGGTGCGGAACCCAAAGTTGCCAATGTAGAGCATATCGGCCGTCTGATCGATCACGGTCAGCGCAAAGGCCTTGGCAGACGAGATAACACCAGACGTGACGTTGTCCTTGTTCACGGCAACCGAAATTCGCGGCGGCATGGACGTCACCTGCACCGCCGTGTTGATGACGCAGCCGGCGCGCAGCCCGTCTGCCGCGGCGCTCACCACGTACAGACCGCTCGGCATGGTAAAGAACGCAGTTTTGTCCATAACGATCACTCCCCTAACCCGGGTTGGTACCTCATGGATGTATGTACCCACAAAAAAGGCGGCGCCCATAACGGACGCCACCTTTGAGACATATGTGTCAGAACAGTAAGGGAGATGAGACGCCCGCAGTTGCGGTGAAATAGGGACTGAATAGCCCCTCAAACAGGCAAAACAGTCCGTATTCCACCGCAACTTATACAGAGCGCCTAGCGGTTGCGTTCCTTAAGGGCGCGGTCGATCTCGCGTTGGACATCACGCTTGGCCATGTCCTCGCGCTTGTCGTAGAGCTTCTTGCCGCGACCCAGACCCAGCAGCAGCTTTACGCGGCCGTCGGTATTAAAGTAGAGCTCCAACGGAACCAGCGCATAACCACGGTTGCGAAGTTTGCCGTCAAGAAAGTCAATCTCCTTGCGGTGCAGCAGCAGACGACGCCGACGGTCGGGATCGCGATTCCACACGCCACCATGGCTATAAGGGTGGATATGCAGTCCGACGAGCCAGCACTCGCCGCCACGAATCAGCGCAAAAGTGTCAGTGATCTGACAGGCGCGCTCGCGAATCGACTTGACCTCGGTGCCGCTCAGCTCAATACCGCACTCAAACGTCTCATCGATAAAGTACTCGTGATGTGCCGAGCGATTCTTGGAAATGAGTTTGCGCTCGCGCTTACTGGGCATCGCCGGCCTCCTTGGCTCCATCGGCGTTTGAGCCCGCAGTCTCGCGCTTTGCCTTGCGCTCGGCATTGAGCTCGGCATCGCTCTCGCGCACCAGTTTGATAATCGCCGCGCAGGCCTCCTCGCCCACCAAGTCGCGAGCACGTACCGTCAGGCGCGTCGCCTCCTGCTTGTCGCCGTCGCCTGCAGCATCGGTCGCGCACATAATCAGGCAGATGGCAATCTCGGCCGAAGGCGAGGTCGGCACGCCTTGCAGGGCCAATTCACCCATCACGTGGTCGTCGCTCTCATCAGCGGCATCCGGATAGGTGGTATGGATCTTGTTGAGCAGGCGCGTCGTATGCGCATCGTTGGGCGCCAGGCGCAGCGCCAGACGCGCGCAGCCCACGGCAGCCGAAACGTTCTCGGTCTCGGGCTCCAAGAAGTACTGACCTAGATTGGCGTAAGCGCGGGCGGCGCACTTGCCATCGCTTGCACGCTCCAGCACCGAGAACGAGAGCGATGCCCATTCCTGCTTGTCCTCGAGAGCGCGGAACAGCTCGGCCAGATCAAGGCGGTAGTTGCAGTTCATGGGGTCCCAGCGCACGGCCTGCATCAAGGCGTTGCGAGCACTCACATAATCCTGCTGGCGAATGTAGGCAAACGCCATGTCGGAGTACAGGCGGTCAAACGGCACCTCGACCTGCACGAGCTCGCGCGGATCCTTCTCCACGCGGCGATAGGCCAAGCGCTCAAACTTGCTATCGAAGCTAAAGTATTGGCGCTTCTCCTCCGTCTTGCACTCAGCGTCGATATACTCCTCGGCGAGCTCCACCAGACGCTCCAGCAGCGGCGTCGCCGTAGCCAGGTCGCCCTGCGCCAGATAGTTCTCGGCATACGTGATGTCTTGCAAGCTGATGGGCAGATCCATGGCTACTCCTCGATCTGAGCGAAACACGGCAGGCGCCGTATATACGGTTAATACACAAAACCCGGGTCTCTTACGAGGCCCGGGCGTTCAATTTTGGTAGCCCGTACCAGATTCGAACTGGTGATCTCCGCCT
>USEF01000168.1 GCA_900553475.1 uncultured Collinsella sp.
TACCATGGCCGAGCTTGAGTCCCAACCACTGTCTGCCGAGGAGCGCGCCGAGTTGGAGGAGCTCCGCGCCGAGAAGGCTCGTCGCGAGGCCCAGGAAGAGGCCCGTCGCGAGCGCGAGGAGCTGGCTGCCCTGCGTGCCGAGCGTATGAAGGCCGAGGAGGCCGCCGCGAACGCCGTATCCGCATCGGTGCCCGCGCCCGCACCCAAGCCCGCTGCTGCGAAGCCTGCACCTGCCGCGCCCAAACCTCAGCCTAAAAAGGCCGCTCGTCTCAAGTCCGTCGAGCCCAAGCCGAGCCGTGACGAGATGACCTTTGCCCAGCGCATGGTTACCTCCAAGGAACCTATGGGCGAGAACGAGATCCCCGGCATGGCGCCGGCTCAAAAAATCATCATTGTCCTTGCCCTCATCGCGTTTATCATCTTTATGGGCTACACGATCCTGACCAGCATGGGCCTGCTCTAACCGATTTGCATCGGGCGTCATGTCCGCATGCTCTGCTCTCGTCCAACCCTCAAATTCTGCACCACACATCCGAAAGGTCGCCCCATGGCTTTGACCGACATCTCTCATCCCACCGACATCGCAATGCTCACCGATCTGTACGAGCTCACTATGGCCCAGGGCCTGTGGGAGAGCGGCAAGGCCAATGAGCAGGGTTGTTTTACCGCGTTTTACCGCGACCATCCCTTTGGCAGCGCCTATGCCGTCATGTGCGGCACCGCCGAGCTGCCCGAGCTGGTCGAGAATCTGCGCTTTACGCCCGAGGACATCGACTACCTCGCCTCGCTCCAGGCCCCTGCCGGCGGTGCGATGTTCAAGTCTGGATTCCTCGACTACCTGCGCGATTTTCGTGCGCATGTAAACATCGACGCCGTGCCCGAGGGCGAGCTCGTCTTTCCGCGCGAGCCCATGGTGCGCGTCACCGGCCCCGCGCTGGAGTGCCAGCTGCTCGAGACGGCGCTGCTCAACATCGTCGGGTTCCAGACGCTTGTCGCTACCAAGACGGCGCGCGTGGTGCTCGCCGCCGACGGTCGCCCTGTGGCGGAGTTTGGCCTGCGCCGAGCCCAGGGTCCCGATGGCGGCCTGGCCGTCGCGCGCGCGAGCTACGTCGCCGGCTGCTCCTCTACGTCCAATGTGCTCGCCGGCCGCCGCTACGGTATTCCCGTCTTTGGCACGCATGCGCACAGCTGGGTGATGAGCTTCGATTCCGAGCTCGAGGCCTTCCGTGCCTTTGCCAAATCGAGCCCCAAGAACTGCACGCTGCTCATCGACACCTATGACGTGCGCGAGGGCTGTGAACATGCCATTACGGTTGCCAAGGAGATGGAAGCGGTGGGCGAGCGCTTGTCGGCCATTCGCATTGACTCCGGCGACCTCGCCAAGCTCTCCAAGTATGTTCGCGGCCGTTTTGATGCCGAGGGCCTGCCCTATGTGGGGATCTCGGTTTCTAACGATCTGGATGAGTACACGATTCAGTCGCTGCTCGACCAGGGCGCGCCCATCGACAGTTTTGGCGTGGGTACCAAGCTCGCGACCTGCTATGACCAGCCGGCGCTGGGTGGCGTGTACAAGCTTTCCGCCCGCCGTGCGAGCGAGACAGATCCATGGACGCCGGTGGTCAAGCTCTCCGAGCAGCCCTACAAGCGCACGATCCCGGGTGTGCAACGCGTGCGCCGTTATTACGACGGCTTTGGCGGCCCAGTCTGCGACATGATCTACGACGAGGACCATCTGGCGGGGGAGGGCGCCGCGCGCGGCAATACCCTCGTGGCCGTGAATGATGCCGCCCTGGTGACCGACGTGTCCGAACTTGAGTATCGCGAGCTGCTGGTGCCGATCGTGCGCGATGGCAGTGCGGTGGCTCCGCGTGAGAGCATCCAGGACGCGCGCGAGCGCTGTGCTTGGGCGCTCGATCATCTGGACGCAGCTTTCAAGCGCTTCCTGTACCCGCAGACCTATGTGGTGGGCATGGAGCAGGGCCTGGCTCAGGTGCGCGACGAGCTCGTGCGCAAGAACATGGCCGCGGCTTCGGCCTTCCCCTGGGCAAAATGATCCGAAGGGGACGGAGGAAAACGGATCATTTTCGTCCGTCCCGCACCGGGTGCCCCGGCTGCTCCAGCTCGCCCGCCTGCTCAACACTCGATTGGTTTGACGTATGACGACTTCTTATAAAACGATGGTGGTAAAGATCGGCTCGTCCACGGTGGTGGGCGCCGACGGCAAGGTCAACCGCGCCTTTATCGGCGGGCTTGCCGATCAGGCCGCAGCGCTGCGCAAGCTCGGCTGGCGTCTGGTCGTGGTGAGCTCGGGCGCTATCGCCTGTGGCTATCCCGTGCTGGGCTTCGACCGTAAGCCGGTCGGCGACCTGCCGAGCCTGCAGGCCTGCGCTTCGGCCGGCCAGTGCATCATCTCGTCGGCCTACGACGAGGAGTTTCATGCGCGCGACCTGCTCACCTCGCTCGTGCTGCTCACGCGTCACGACACGGCGCGCCGTACGTCCTACCTGCACGCGCGCGACGCCCTGCTGCGCCTGGTGGAGCTTGGCGTGGTGCCGGTCGTCAACGAGAACGATACCGTTACTGTCGATGAGATCAAGTTTGGCGACAACGACACGCTGGCGGCGCTCGTGAGCTGCCTGGTTTCTGCCGATCTGTGCGTGACGCTTTCGGACATCGACGGCCTCTACACCGCCAATCCGCATGAGGATCCGACGGCCGAGTTTGTCCCGGTCGTGCATAAGATCGATGCCAAGATCATTGCCTCGGCGGGTGATTCTTCGACCTCGGTGGGTACGGGCGGCATGATCACCAAGATTCGCGCGAGCCGCATCCTGATGACGGCGGGCATTCAGAGCGTGATTTGCTCGGGCGAGGAGCCCGATGCCCTCGTGCGTCTCGCCCGCGGCGAGAGCGTGGGAACCCTGTTCGATCCGCCGGCGGAGCGCCTGGACATCGCACCCCGCAAACTGTGGATCGCGCTGGGCGACAAGGCCCACGGCTCGGTGACGGTTGATGACGGTGCTGCGAAGGCGCTGGTCAGCCGTGGCTCTTCCCTGCTTGCGGTGGGTATTCGCGAGGTCGATGGCCAGTTTGCCGAGGGCGATGTGCTCGATGTGTGCGATCCGAGCGGTATGGTCGTCGCCCGCGGTATCGCCGAGGCCGATTCGGACGTGCTGGAGCTTGCAGCCGGCCGCCGCCAGGACCAGATCGCCAGCAACCGCCTGCTCGCTAACCTGGCCGAGAAGCCGGCGATACACAGGGATAACTTGATCGTATTTGCATAAAGAAAGACAGCGCTGCGGATCGTTTCCTGCAGCGCTGTCTTTCTCGTGCCGGCACTTGGGGACGTTCCTTATAATATGAGCAGGACATTGTCAAGAGGCAAAATCGGGCCTGGCCCCAACGATATGGGGTCAGGCCCTCTCCCTATATCAGCCCGTCCGCGGCGACCTCGGCGTGTCTTACCGACGCTCGTCTTTGCAGTTTAATATCCGCCCGCGGCGATCTCTCGCTGGGCAATCCGTTGCTACGGCTGAGGCTTCTACGTCGAACCGACAGTCTGTGCACGCGTGTGGCGCCCTGGGCGCTCGCAGAAAAGGGACCTGAGGTTCGCCTCAACGGCTTCGGATCGAACCGCTTCCGGGGTGACTGGCTTATGTGCGGGGGACCGCCCCCCTACGCCTCCTCGGCCATGTGTGTTTCGTCAAGAGGATTTGAGCAAAAAGAGCATC
>USEF01000169.1 GCA_900553475.1 uncultured Collinsella sp.
AAATAACATAAAGGAGCAGAGCGACTATGATCACTTCCCGTTTCCCTCTGGGGGATGTCAGCTTTACGTCCGGGTATTTTGCTACTCTGGTAGGTGAAGCAGCCAAACAGTGTTACGGTGTTGCCGCAATGGCACCCCGTGATATGACCGATGCCGTCAGAAGCATGGTGCACGGTTCTGATTACCCGGAAAAGGGTGTCCGTGTCACGCAGGAGGATGGTCGTCTGGTGATCGAACTGCACATTGCAGTGAGCTATGGCCTGAACATTTCTACCGCCGCACGCAGCATCTCTCACCGCGTCAAGGACGAGGTGGAGCAGGCTACCGGCCTGAAGGTTGCCCGCGTTGTGGTTTCGGTAGACGATGTGATCGCCTGATTTTTGTTGGTTCATCCGAATGCGCCGGGCTTTTCCGGCAAGTACAAGGAGTAAAAAAGAATGATTTCTGGTAAGATCTTGCGTGACGCCATTATCTCTGGCGCCAACAACATCAACAATCAGCGCTCCCGCGTGGACGAGCTGAACGTTTTCCCTGTTCCTGATGGCGATACCGGCACCAACATGTCGCTCACGCTCGCCTCGGTGACCAAGGAGCTCTCTGCCCTTCCCGCCGATGCCGATATGGAGGCCATCGCCGGTGCCATCACCCACGGCTCTCTCATGGGCGCTCGCGGTAACTCCGGCGTTATCACGTCGCAGATTCTGCGCGGCGTGGCCGAGGGCCTTGTCTCTGCCGACGAGCCCATTACGTCCGCCAACATTGCCTTCGCCTTCCGTCGTGCCGTCAAGGTCGCCTTCCAGGCTGTCCGCAAGCCCATCGAGGGCACGATCCTCACGGTCCTGCGCGATGTCTCGACCAAGGCCGATGAGTGCGAGAAGAAGAAGTTCTCGGCCGAGGATGCGCTCGATGCTATCGTCGTCGAGGCGTACCAGTCCGTCGCCCGCACGCCCGACTTGCTGCCCGTCCTCAAAGAGAACGGCGTGGTCGACTCAGGCGCCTTCGGCTTTGCCATCTTCCTGGAGAACTTTGTTGCCGCCGCGCTTGGTCGCAGCACCGTTGTCGAGGATTTCTCCGCTACGTTTGACTCCGCCGGCTCTGCCCGCGATGCCGCTCTTGGCCGCGTTGAGATCGAGGCTAACGACGACTGGGAGGGCTCGGAGTTCCGCTACTGCAACGAGTTTCTCTTTAAGGCCGACGCCCCGTTTGACGAGGACGAATGCCTTAAGTTCCTAGGCTCCATGGGCGACTGTGAGCTGCTCGTGGGCGCCTATCCCGACTACAAGATCCATGTGCACTCCAATACCCCCAACCTGGTGCTCGAGCACATGCTGCAGCTCGGTCAGATCTATGAGGTCTTTATCCACAACATGGAGATGGAGGCCCACGACCGTACCGCTAAGATCCACGAGGATCAGGAAAAGGCCGCCGAGCCCGCCAAGGCGCTGGGCTTTGTCGCCGTTGCTGCCGGTTCGGGCGAGGCCGACATCCTCAAGTCCCTTGGCGTCGACGTGGTCGTCTCCGGTGGCCAGACTATGAATCCCTCGACCGCCGACCTGCTGGGCGCGGTGGACCAGGTCAACGCGACCTCGGTCATCATCTTGCCCAACAACGGCAACATCCGCATGGCCGCTGAGGCTGCTGCTTCAGCCTGTACCGACAAGAAGGTCGCCGTCGTTCCCACCAAGACCGTCCCGCAGGCCTTCTCCGCGCTGTTCGCAGTCCTGCCCGATTCCGAGCTCGAGGATGCCGTCGCCGCCATGGTCGACGCCATCAGCGAGGTCCGCGATGGCGAGGTCACCCGCGCCGTGCGCGACTCCAGTGCCTCTGACGGTTCTCCGATTCACTCCGGTGACGTCATGGGTATCATCGCCGGCTCCATCGACGTGGTCGGCTCCGACGTGAAGCAGGTCACGCTCGACTGCATCAACCGCATGCAGGAGGAAGAGGAGGGCGACGCGCTGACGATTCTGGCCGGCGAGGAGCTGTCCGATGAGGCCTTCCAGGAGATCGTCGACGCCATCGAGGAAGCTCAGCCCGACTTGGAGATTGACGCCCATCGTGGCGAGCAGCCGCTCTATCCCGTGATCTTCTCGATCGAGTAGGCATCTGCCCATGTCCGAGCTCTGCTCCGTGCCGCGCGTCTCGGAGCGCTTTGCCCAGAGCAATGCGCTCGACGAGGATATCGCGCGACTCAAATATGTTTCGGGTAAACGTGAGGAGGCCCTTCGCCGTCTGGGAATTAGGACGGTGGGGGACCTCCTTCTCCATATCCCTCATCGATACCTCGACTTTACCCGTTCGTGGTCCATCGAGATGGCGCCCATCGGTACCGTGTGCACCATCATCGCCACGGGCGACCGCATCGTCCAAAAGCAGCCGCGTCCGCGCATGCAGGTGACCGAGGTATCGCTGGTGGACGAGACGGGCGTGTTGCAGGTCGCCTTTTTCCGCCAGCCCTGGATTGCCCAGCAGCTTAAACAGGGCGACCGCCTGGCCGTGATGGGCAAGGTCGAGTTTGCCTACGGTTTTAAGCAGATGGCCTCGCCGCACTTTGAAAAGCTCGATGACGGGCGTGCTGCGGGCACCATCCTGCCGGTCCATTACGTGAGCGATGGCGTGAGCCAGGCGTGGATGCGCCGCATCGTAAGCGGCGCGCTCGAGGTCGTCGGCAATCCGTTCGATCCGATTCCCGCGCCGCTGCGCGCAAAGCGGAAGCTCATGAGCAATGCCCGCGCGCTTCGATCGATCCACTTTCCCTCGAGCATGGCCGAGCGCGATATCGCGCGCGCACGGCTGGCATACGAGGAGTGCCTCTACCTGCAGCTGGCGCTGCGTCTGCGCAACGACGGCGGTCTGGTCGATGTGGTGCCCTATGCCCACACCGCGGGCGAGCACCTGGCCGCGCTCAAGCAAGCCCTTCCGTTTTCGCTGAGCGACGAGCAGGAGGCCGCATTCCAAGACATCCTGCATGACATGTGCGATGGCGGGCGCGTGATGAACCGCCTGCTGCTGGGCGATGTCGGTACCGGTAAGACCGCCGTTGCCGCCTGCGCTCTGGCTGTGGCTGCCGATAGCGGTACGCAGGCCTGCGTTATGGCGCCCACGGGCGTGCTGGCGCGCCAATATGCCGATAAGACCGGCCCTCTGCTCTCGCAGGCCGGCATGTCCTGGGCGCTTCTGACGGGTGCCACGCCGGCCTCAGAGCGCGAGCGGATCCATTCCCAGCTGGAATCGGGCGAGCTTGATGTGCTCTTTGGAACCCACGCGGTCCTTTCGGATGACGTTACGTTCAAGCATCTGTCGCTCGTGGTCATCGATGAACAGCACCGGTTTGGCGTCGGCCAACGCAACGCCCTACGCGCGAAGGGCCCCGGTGCCGATCTGCTCGTTATGACGGCAACGCCCATCCCGCGTACGTTGGCGCTCTCGGTCTACGGCGACCTGGACACGAGCATTATTCGCCATCGACCTGTTCCGGGAGCGGGCGTTACGACACGCGTGCTTACCGAGTCGAGCCGCGACCTGGCCTACGGCGCTATTCGCGAGGCGCACGAAAAGGGTCAGCAGGCCTATGTGATCTGCCCCCTCGTGGAGCCGAGTGACTCGGCCGATGAGCTTGAAGACGTGCCCGGT
>USEF01000170.1 GCA_900553475.1 uncultured Collinsella sp.
GCAGCCTCGACCTCAGCAGCCTCAGTAGCCTCGACCTCGGCAGCCTCGACGTCCTCGGCAGCTTGCTCCTCAGCAGCCGCTGCCTTCTGGACCCTGGTCTTCATCGCCGCGACAAAACCGGCAGGCATACCATCGAACTCGCGCACGCCGGCAAGCGAACGCTCGATGTCCTTGGCACAGGCCTCGGACACAGCCGTCACATGGCACTCGGCGGCCTTGGCACGTGCCTCACGCTTGGGATTGGGCTGACCCGCTCGGTTGGACCTGCGGTTACGGTTCCTGCTGTCGACGTCTGCCATACATGGCCACCTTTCCTGTCGCTGCCGCTATCGGCTTTTCCCATCCATGATACCCCGCCGCACACATAAAGACGGTCCCGAAGGACCGCCTTTCGCATCGTTTTACCGTGTCCGGCAGGAAGCATCGCAATGCCGCGCTTTAATCGCGACGGCCGAGGATGTTCAGAATGCGCAGGAACACGTTGATAATATCCACGAACAGGTTGGATGCCATAAGTACGGCGTTGGGCAGCGTGGGCGGCACCGTCGTTGCCACATAGGTGTCGTAGCCGATGAAGCCGGCGAACACCACAATCACGATCAGGTCGGTGATGGACTGCGAAACGCCCATGAACATCAGCACGATCTCGACCAGAATCGTGGCAAGCAGGATGCCAAAACCAATGCCATACACACGCTGGAAGAACTTGGGGAAGGTCACGCCCAGCGCACCAAAGACAAAGGTGATGGCGGCCGTGGCGATAAAGGCGGTGTTAATGGTAGGCAGGTCGTAGTTTGCAAGACCAAACGACGCCGTCAGACCAAAGGTGCTCGCAAAGACCACGTAGCCCACGAGTGACAGGCCCACGGACTGTTTGCTGGCAGCAGCCGACATCATGACCATGCCGACGATGGTCAAAATAAATGAGCCAAAGACCAGCGGCAAAGCGGCGCCGCTCATCATCATGCGCGCAAACGACATGGTGCTCGTAAAATAGGCGCCGGCGCCCATGGCGCAAAAGCCCAAAAAGATCAGGGCAGACATGACAAGGTTGTACGCGCGCGGCGACATCTCCTTGGCGCGGCTTGCGCCGGTCTCGATGAGGCCGTTCTGATAGCCCTGGATATCGTTCATACTTCGTCCTTTCACAAAGCGCCGCGACGGCACCGTAGGTGACAAGATTCCTGTCATTGTACCCGAATGCCGTACGTCCTTACCTACGGCGCTCGCCCTCGAGCGTGCGATCAAAGGCCCAGACCCACCAACGCATCACGTGTGCCTGCGAGCCATCCGGTCGCTCGCGTGCCTGTTCTTCCAGATACAGTTCGGTCGCATGTCCACCAAAACGAACCTTATAAGTCGCCGTACGAATGCCGTGAACCGTCAGGCCAAAACCGGTAGACGAGACAATCTCGTCAATCGTAAAGCAGCGACCGTCAACCCAGCAGACGGTAACCGGCACAACCTGTCCGCCCGCGAGGATGCGAGCCACGACGTCCACATACTGCTTGTGTACGCGCCGAGTTTTGCCGTCTGTCTGTCGATATTCCATGCCTCCTATTATCGAACGCATGTTTGTATGTTGTAAAGCGAACAGACTGTGGTTTTGGAGTGTCGTAGTAATCACACGTGTCCGCATGGCGTGTTAGCAAAAAGAACACCCGCGGTCAACAGGGCAAATATTCAATTTTAGTGCCAAAAAGTTCACTTCTCCCATCAGAACTCGGTAAAGAGACCCGCAGGAGGTGATACGATTTATCATGTTTTTGTAACGTGCCTGCAAACTTCGAGAAAGCCCATATATGGACGTAACGTTCTCAACCTTCCTCGGCCAAATTGTGTCGAACCCAGTCCTTGCCGTCACCGTGATCCTCGCGTTGGGCGCCATCTTCGTCAATGGATGGACCGACGCGCCCAACGCCATCGCGACCTGCGTCACTACGCGTTGCATGCCCGCCCGTGCCGCCATTCTCATGAGCGCCGCATTCAACTTCCTCGGCGTACTCATCATGACGCACTTTAACGCGAGCGTCGCCAACACCATCTCACATATCGTCGACTTTGGCGGAAATAGCACCATGGCGCTCGCCTGCCTATGCGCGGCGCTGTTCTCCATCGTCGTCTACGGCGCCACAGCGTCGCGTTTTGGCATCCCCACTTCGCAAAGCCACAGCCTCATCGCCGGCCTGACCGGTGCCGCTATCGCCCTCGGCGGCGCGAGCAGCGTCAACGTCCACGAGTGGATGAAGGTTATCTACGGTCTGGCGCTCTCCATCGGCTTGGGCTTTGTCATGGGCTGGGTCCTGTGCAAGCTCGTCTCGATTCTTTTCGCCGCCGCCAACAGGCGACGTGCCAATGTCTTCTTTAAATACGCTCAGATCGCGAGCGCTGCGGCCATGAGCTTTATGCACGGCGCGCAGGATGGACAGAAGTTCATCGGCGTGCTCTTTTTAGGTGTGGCCTTTGCCAGCGGCCAAACGAGCGTCGGCGATGCAGGCATCCCCATCTGGATTATGCTGCTGTGCTCGGCCACTATGGGTATCGGCACCAGCGTGGGCGGCGAGCGCATCATCAAGTCCGTCGGCCAGAGCATGGTCAAGCTCGAAAAGTACCAGGGCTTCTCCGCCGACCTCGCAGGCGCCGCAAACCTGCTGCTTGCCACCCTTACCGGCATCCCCGTGTCCTCCACCCACATCAAGACCTGCGCCATCATGGGCGTCGGTGCCGTCAAGCGCCTTTCGGCCATCAACTTTGGCGTGGTCAAGGACATGATGTTCACCTGGTTCTTTACCTTCCCCGCCTGCGGACTCATCAGCTTTGTCATGGCCAAGCTGTTCATGATGTTCATCTAGTCAAACCGAGCGTCCATCCGGACCGTAATACTTCGCCCACCCGTCTTCGCCTCGAAAGGACCCACTCATGGCAAAGAAACCCGATTCGTTCTACTTCGACAACTACGTCGCCTGCGCCGACCTTGCCGTCCAGGCCGCCGAGCTGCTCACCAAGATTTTCGAGAACTTCGACCCCGCAAAGATTCACGATATGCTCAACAAGATGCACGCGATCGAGCATGCGGCCGACAAGAAGCACCATGAGCTTGAGGACGCCCTGCTCACGGCCTTTATCACCCCGCTTGAGCGCGAGGATCTGGACCTGATGAGCTGCTCGCTCGACACCGTGCTCGATCGTATCGAGGGCGTCGTGCAGCGCGTCTACTTCACCAACATCCAGAGCATCCACCCCGATGCCATCGTGATCGCCCACAAGGTGACCGACGCCTGCCGCGCCATGAAGGACCTGATGGTCGAGCTGCCCAACTACCGCAAGTCCAAGACCCTGCGCGAACTCGTCATCCAGATCAACACGATCGAGTCCGAGGCCGACGAGCTCTACATCAACGCCATGCGCAACCTGCATGTCAACGGCAAGGATCCGCTCGAGGTCATCGCTTGGCGTGACGTGTACGCCTTCCTGGAGTACTGTGCTGACTGCTGTGAGAATGTGGCCGATGTTGTGGATTCGATTGTCATGAAGAACAGTTAATTGGGGGTATGTGTCCCGGCGGCGAAGGGCCGGCACCTGTTTGCTTTCTCACTCCGGCTGCGTGGCAGAGTCGTTCGAAAGTAAAC
>USEF01000171.1 GCA_900553475.1 uncultured Collinsella sp.
CACTTAATGTGCTCTCCGTGCGAGCAGGACTGTTCGCAGTAGCAAACTAAAGGCCAAGGGGCCCAGTCAACCTATCAGCAGCGATTACTCGGCAGCTAGTTGAATTTGAAGATCTTTGAGGCAAGACGGTATAGGCCGAGTGTGGTTTTGTCTCCGGCCCGTCCGCGCAGATTGGTGAAGAACCCGACCACGCCGTAGCGGGCACGACGATACATGCGCTCGTCATAGGCCTTCAAATCATTCCACAGCGTCTTTAGGCGCTCGTCGGCGCAATCTTCCTCGGAAAGCTTGGTAAGCACCGAGCAAATCGCCATCATCATGGTGAAGTAGCCCATCATGTACGAACGCAGACGCGAGGACTCGACGTCCTGGTACAGATGGAACGATTCCATCATGATGCGCGTTACGCGGAACTGCTGACCCAGGCGCTTGACCATCGTGGCCTCATTGACGCTCTGACCCTCGCGACCGATAAAGTAGCGATAGAGGTCGATGTCTGCGTAGTACATGGTCTTGCAGCGCGGCAGCGGCACGTAAGCGTAGATATTATCCACGTAGAACGTGTGTGCCGGCATAGGCAGATTGGACTCGCGCAGTACATCGGTGCGATAGCACAGGCTGTGCATGAGCAGGTTCTGATCGGGACGGAAGTGTCCAATCTGGTCCCAAGAGAAAATCTTTTTGCGCGGCAGGGCAAACTTGTAGCCAATCGCGGTATGCGTGCCCTCGTAAACCTTCTCGTACACGTAGTTCGAGATAAACAGGTCGACGCGCTGGTCGCGCTCCTCAAAGCCACGCAGAATCGACAGCATGGTCGAAAGTGCCGCACCGTCGAGCCAGTCGTCCGAGTCGACAACCTTGTAGTAGGTGCCCTGCGCCTCGCGCAGACCCGAAAGGACGGCGATACCGTGGCCGCCGTTCTCCTGGTGCACCGCGCGGATGATACCGGGATAACGGGCCTCCCACTCGTCGGCCTTGGCGGCCGTCTCGTCCTTGGAGCCGTCGTCCACCACGATAATCTCGATATCGGTGGCGTAATTGCTCCCCTCCAAGATGGAGGTGATGCAATGGTCCATGTCCTTGGCGGCGTTATACGAGGGAATACCGAATGTTATGACTTTATGCATGGCAGGCGATAATCTCATCCGAAAGATCGAGGGCGGAATTGGTCACGGCGTCCATATCGTAGTAACGATACTCGGCCAGACGCCCCACCGGGTGGAAGTTCGTCAGGTTCTGGACACGCTCAAGATAGCGCTCGTAGAGCTCACGGTTCTCGGGCTCCAGGATAGCGTAGTACGGCGTCTCGCCCGAGCCGGGCGTATAGGCCTTGGAGTACTCCTTCATGATGGTGGTCTTGCCGGGCAAGACCTGACCGGTCATGTTCTTGAACTCGGTGATACGCGTGTAGTCCTCGCTCGTGGTGTAGTTGACGGTGCCCACAGGCTGGAACTGGTCCATATCGAGCGTCTCGAACTTCATATCGAGCGTGCGGTACGGCAGCGCGCCCAGGTCGAGGTTGAACAGCTCGTCGAGTGGACCGGTGTAGACGATCTCGCCACCATAGACCTTGCCGTCGATCTTGACGGTAGTCTCGTCAATCTCAAAGAGGTCACGGGCGTCTACGTCACAGAATACGTCGATCAGATCGTGATCGAGCATATGCTCGAACAGCGCGGTATAGCCATCCTGCGGCATGCCCTGGAAAGGAGCCTGCGGGAAGTAGCGATCGTCATCGCCCACAAAGACGGGAACGCGGCCAGTGATCGAGGGGTCGATCTGGTCGGGCGTCTGGCCCCACTGCTTCATGGTGTAATGCAAAAAGACGTTCTCGTAGACGTAATCGGCGACCTCGGCAAGATCCGGGTCGTTCTTCTTGCGCAGCTCCATGATGGGCACCTTGACGTCCTTGCCAAAGGTCTCCACGAGCTTCTGATACAGCTCCTCGCCGCGCTCATCGCCAAAGGCGAGCTTGAGGCTCGCGTGGTTAAAGGGCACGGGCATAAGGGTGCCGTTGATGTTGGCGAGCACCTTGTGCTGGTAGTCCGTCCACTTGGTAAAGCGCGACAGAAAATTGTGGACGCGCTCGTTAAAGGTATGGTAAATGTGCGGACCATACTCGTGGACCAGGATCCCGGCCTCATCAAAGCAGTCGTAAGCATTGCCCGCAATGTGGCCACGGCGCTCCAAAACGGCAACGCGATAGCCGATGGTCTCGGCAAGACGGCGGGCACAAACGGCACCGGCATACCCGGCACCGACGACAATCATGTCGTATGCGCCGGCGTTAAAGCCTTCAGGCAGGCCTGAGGTAATCTGCATCGATACTCCTTGTCAAAAGCCACGGGCTCGTTAGCTGGGCTTTTCTCGAACATTCTTCGAGACATATTTATCAGAGCGATTATAGCGCTAATGCGTCCTATAATGAGCTTGCCACACAAGGAAAGCTCAAGCACCGCGGCGTACATAATTGAAAGGTAAACCCGCTAGCAGCGGGTTTATTCGTGAACAGCCGGGTGCCTGGAGCTTAGCGAAACGCTTGTAAGGAGTAACATGAGCGATTTCCTAAACCGTATGAAGTCTGCCGCCAAGGCCGACCTTAAGACGATCGTCCTGCCCGAGGGCGAGGATCCGCGCACTATCGTCGCGGCCACCAAAATCATCGAGGAGGGCCTGGCAAAGATCGTCATCCTGGGCAACCCCGACGAGATCAACGTTCCCGGCGCTACCGTCATCGACCCGCGCAATGCCGAGAAGCATGAGGAGTACGCGCAGAAGTTTGCCGAGCTCCGCGCCAAGAAGGGCGTTACCATCGAGCAGGCTCGCGCCCAGGTGATGGACGCCACCTACTTTGGCACCATGATGGTCAAGATGGGCGATGCCGACGGCCTGGTCTCCGGCGCCTGCCACTCCACCGCCGACACCCTGCGTCCCGCGCTGCAGATCCTCAAGACCGCCCCGGGCACCAAGCTGGTCTCGGCCTTCTTTGTGATGTGCACCGACACCCCGCAGTTCGGCACCGACGGCACGCTGATCTTCGCCGACTGCGGCCTCAACATCAACCCGTCCTCCGATGAGCTCTCCGAGATCGCCATCGCCTCCGCTCACTCCTGGTCCACCTTCATGGGCAACGTTGAGCCGCACGTGGCCATGCTCTCCTACTCCACCATGGGTTCCGCCGGCGGCGAGGTCGCCAAGAAGGTCCAGGAGGCTGTGAAGTTCTGCAAGGAGAAGGCTCCCGAGCTCGCCATCGATGGCGACCTGCAGCTCGACGCCGCCATCGTCCCCACCGTCGCCCAGCTCAAGGCTCCCGGCTCCTCCGTTGCCGGCAAGGCCAACGTGCTCGTATTCCCCGACCTCGAGGCCGGCAACATCGGCTACAAGCTGGGCCAGCGCTTCGCCGGCGCCGACGCCTACGGCCCCATCCTGCAGGGCATCGCCAAGCCGGTTAACGACCTTTCGCGCGGCTGCTCTGCCGACGACATCGTGGGTGTCGTGGCCATCACCGCCGTCCAGGCTCAGATGGCTGAGTAGCGAACGTATCCCCTCGGGACCCTACAGGGTAAAGCTCTGAAAACGTCCTCGGACATGCATGAAACCCCCGCTGCGCACTTCGTGCG
>USEF01000172.1 GCA_900553475.1 uncultured Collinsella sp.
ATTGCCTAAGCTTGAGCTCGGGCTTGACCTGTTTTTTTTGCTTACGACGACGCGGCTTGGACATCCGTCTTTCCTTCCACCTAAATGATTATTCTGGGACGGGGATTAAAACATCATTCCATGACCCCCGTCACAAAAGACTGTACTGTGGCGCCCGGGAATGATTTGTTTAATCCCCGTCCCAGAATAATCATTCCCGGGCGCGTTGCTGCAGGCGTGCTTTAGTACTGGCTCTCGTGCTTGCTAAAGAAGTCGAAGCGCGGGGGCAGCGGCTTTACGCGGTGCTCGCCGGGCTTCTCACCCAGGCTCTCCACGAACTCGTCCGTGGAGGCAAAGATGTTATCCCAGCTAAAGAAGGCGACCGGATCGACGTCGAAGTATTCGCAGATGAGCTCGCAGCCGGCCGGCACAATACCGTGCATGAGCACGGTCGCCACGCGCAGCTCGGTAAAGGCGTCGACGAGGGCCTGCGTCATTGCGGCGTTTGCCTCGTTACCCTCGAGCTTGTTGGCGGCCTTGGAGGCATCGCTCCAGCGCTTGTTGGCAGCGCGCAGGTAGTCGTCGCACACGGCGAGCGCGCGGTGCGTCTCGAACTTGTACATGGCCTGCTCAAAGGCGAGAACTGCCTGTTCGGCGGCTTCGACCACGGTGGCGGAGGCGGCACCGGCGGGGATGCAGCCGTTGCGATAGGGGCTCTCGTCGCCTTCCTTGAGGGCGACGCCGTAGAAGCAGCTGCGGGCCAGGCGGTTGAAGACGCCGGTCAAAAGGGCGCTCTCCTTAAGGGCCGGATCGATGACGCGCTTGTCGTCGCAGGCACGCACCTCGTTGCCGTCCTTGTCCTTGCCGGTCACGCGCGTGTCGTATGCCTTGGGACTAAAGCTCACCGGCTTCTCGGACAGGCCGAGCGACAGCCAATGTGCACGCATCTGCTCACAGGTGTAGTGGTTGAGCAGGTCGTCTGCCGGCGGGGGAGGCGTCTGCGAGGACGAGCTCGCCTTTTTGCCCATGTAGAGCAGGTGGTAGCAGGCGCTGACGGTGCTCTGCGTGAGGTCCCAACCCAGGGCCTCCCACATGGCGGTCTGCGCGATGCAGTAGAAATAGATGTTGTCCTGACCGATGAACTGGTAGATCTGCGCGTCGTCAGAGCACCACCAGTCGCGCCAGTCGAGCGAGCTGTGCTGGTAGGTGGGCGTGGGGACCTGCGTGGAATCAGCGGCGGGCTCGCCCATGAGGGCGGCATCCTGGGCGGCGACACCCTCGGTCACGCCGGCGGCACGGGCGTCGCGGGCGAGTACGGTACGCGTGTAGCTGATGGGCGCCCACAGGCTCTCGGGCCAGCACCAGCAGGTGACGTCGGAGACGCCGTCGACCTCGGGCACCGGAACGCCCCAGTCGATGTTGCCGGTGATGCGGAAGGGCACGAGCGCCTTGCCGCTGCGGAAGCGCACGCCGCCGTTGGCGAGCACCGCGTGGGCGTCGTCGCGCTCCTTCCAGCTGGGGAAGGTGACGGTAAAGCTGCTCTTGTTGCCTTCGGGCTCCAGCACGGTGTGCTCGGGCAGCTGGTCCTCGACGGCGTCGAAGGCCTCGCGGAACTTGTTCTGGATGTAGAGCTGAGCCGGCAGCAGCCACTCCTCCATGGTCTTGGAGACCACGGAGCGAACCTGCGGGTTCTGGGCGAGCTTGGCGGTGTAGGTCTTCATAAAGTCGAGGTAGGCCGGCAGGTCAAAGTAGAGGTTGTCGACCGGGCGCAGCTCGGGCACCTCACCGGTGAGCTGACTCTTGGGCGCGATGAGCTCCTCGGGCTCAAACTGGTGGCCCAGATCGCACTCGTCGGCGTAGGCTTTCTCGGACTTGCAGCCCTGGATGGGGCAGCGGCCGATCACCTGGCGGCCATTGAGGAACGTGCCGGCCTTGGCATCGTAGAACTGCAGCGTGGAGCGCTTGGAGATGGTGCCCTGCTCGTGCAGGCGCTCGATAATCTCGGCGGTAACCTCGTTGTGGATCTGGGCCGCCGGCTCAAGGCCCGAGCCGCCGTAGATATCGCAGCTGATGTTGTAGTTGTTGAGGGTCGCGGCTTGGCGGGAGTGATTGGACTCGACGTACTCGCTAATGGACTTATCGTAGCCCTCGTTCTCCTTGAGCTTGCGGTAGCTCTCCATGATGGGCGAGCCGTAGCAGTCGGTGCCCGAGGTGAAGATGACGTTCTCGCGGCCCAGACGGTCGCGCAGGAAACGGGCGAAGAAGTCGGCCGGGACAAAGACGCCGCCAACGTGGCCAAAGTGAAGGCCCTTGTTGCCGTAGGGCTCGCCGGCGGTAACGATGGCGCGGCGAGGCCAGCTGGGACGGTCGTTCATGGAGTATTTGGATGCCATGGGACTCCTTCGCATATGGTGAGGGTGCGGCCGGGCGCGGGGCTCGGCGGCGCGGTGGTCAATTCGTGCATATCGTTCGACATTATCGCACATGCGGGCGGGTGCGTGGCAGGGGCGCTATCCTAAGATGCTATGAATGAGATTTCCAACATACATGCGTTTGAGGATGAGGATTTTCTGCACGGCTGCTTTGTGTGGGGGATGACCGTCGTCGGCGTGTTTGCCGTGTGCCTTGTGCCGGTGTTTATGCTGCTGGGCGGGCCTGCAGACTTGGATGCGGCTGACGCGGGCGGCTGGGTGGCTGTCGTGGGCTGGATAGTCGGCTTGGCCGCGGTCTCAATGGCGTCGTTTGCCGTGCACGAGCTGGTGCATGCAGTGTTCTTTAAGTTGTTTGCGCCTGCCGGTGCGCACGTGACCTTTGGGGCGAATCTCGAGACGTGCATGATCTATGCCTGCGCCGAGGGGATTGTGTATTCGCGCCGGCGGTACGTGGCGGTTTGCCTGGCGCCGACGGTTGTTGTGACGACAGCGTTTGCCCTAGGGTTTGCGTTCTCGGACTATCCGCTGCTGTGCTACTTGGCGGCTGGTCTGCACTTGTCGGGCTGTGTGGGCGATTGGTATTACGTGCGGACCATTTTGCGCGACCGCTGCATTGTCGCCTGCGAGGATACGTCCTTTGGCGTGCGCTTTTTTGGGTGAGGAGATGTCGATGAAGTCGTTGTTGCTGCATGCGTGCTGTGCACCATGCTCGCTTGAGCCGGTTCGCCTGCTGCGCGAGGAGGGGTTTGAGCCCACGATTTGCTGGACCAACCCCAATATTCAACCGCGCGATGAATGGCAGCGCCGCTTGGACGAGCTGCGCCGGTGGTGTGCCGATGGCGACATCGAGCTCATCGAGGCAGGGGAGGACCGCGATCGCTGGGAGACCGGCGTGGCACCGCTGGGTGCCGATCGGCCTCGCCGCTGTCGCGCGTGCTATGCCCTGCGCTTGGCCGAGGCGTGCCGCGTGGCCCAGGAGCGCGGGTTTGAGTTTGTGGGCACGACGCTCGCCGTCTCGCCGTACCAGCTGTTCGATACCTGCAATGACGTGCTTGAGCGCTTGGCGGCGGCACATGGGCTCACCCCGGTGATTCGCGATTTTCGCCCGTATTACCCCGAGGCGACACGCCGTTCGCGCGAGCTTGGCATGTATCGGCAGAACTACTGTGGTTGCCGCTTCTCGGC
>USEF01000173.1 GCA_900553475.1 uncultured Collinsella sp.
TCAAGGGCGCGACCAGAAGGTCAGCGCCCTTTCATTTCACGTCACCTTGCTCGCTTAGGGGCGTTTTCGCTGACGTGAGCTCAACCTGCGGCGCAATGTCAGCCACCAAGCCGAAAACAAAAAAGGCCGAAGTCCCAAAAGGCTTCGGCCTTTGTTTTTTGCAACGTCCAAGAGCAGTTTATCGATTCTCAATACTTCCGATGTTCTTGAGCTCGATGGAGATGAGGCCGTTGGGCTCGTTGACAAACTCGATGTACTCAGAGTTCGAACCCATCTCGGCCGGGAAGCTGATCTCGATGCCCGTGTCGGTACGGATCTTGTGGTTGCGCACCGCCGCGCGTTCGACCTGCTTGCGCTCCACGGGCACACGCTCAGGCACCTTCTCCTCAGTCAGTGCCGCGCGCACGCTCTCCTTGATAACCGGCTCGTCCTCAAAGACCTCATCGACGATATCCCAAGGGGGCAGTTCCTCGTCATCCTCAACTTTCTCGGCAACAGCAGCCTTAACCTTGGCGAGTGCTACAGCCGTGTTGGCACCGTGCTCCTCGGCGACTTCCTCGACCACACGCGTCACGGTGTCGATGACCTCCTTGCCCGATACCCCCGCGTCGCACTGCAGCAGGCCATCGGGAATGAGCATGCGATCCTCGCCGGCAATCTTGCGCTTCTTATCCACATAGCCGATCTCCATGGTGCTTGCACGCACGATTGCATAGCTCGGCACCTTTTGCGAGGGGTTCGGCAGAATGGCGTAGTGGCGCGCGATGTCGTTGCGCACCTCCCCCTCTTCGCGGCCCACTTCGTGCATAAAAGCCTGCTTGGAGCCCAGCAGCATCACGGCAAACCAGCGGGCATCCTCATCGTCGTCAAAATCAGCCACGAGCACGTCGGTGGACTCGGCTTTCTCGGCTTTGGTGAGCTCGGAGGAGATAAACTCCGCAATCTGCTGCGACAGGTCCACGAACTCGCGCTCGCCAAAGAAATAGCCCTTGAGCTCACCACCAAACGCAGAGTTCTCGGCAAACGTGGCGCGTTTGTTGTCGGCCGAGGTACGAGCGCGCCGCAGGTGCGTGGTTACGAAATTACGCACGGTGCGGCTCTCGATATCGAGCTCGCGCTGGCTCATAACGTTGACGGCAGAGTCAAAGTCCAGGATATGCAGAATCGCGTGATTGATTTTCATATACGGCATTCCGTTCTAGATCGATTTCGGCACGAACCAGTATAGCGGTCGATCCCGCCCCAGGCGCATCGAAGATTGGTGCATCGGGGACAGGTTGCTTTGCACCAATGGTTAGCGCAGGAGCTCGGACTGCCAAGCCTCGAGCTGTTCTGCCAAGCTCTTGCCGGCAGCGGGCATGTCGATCTGGGGACGTTTGGGCAGAAGCGCACACTTAAGAATCGCAACGATAGTCTGCGAGACAAAGCGTCGCGTATCCTTGTCAAAGCCTTGCGCAGCCTGGAGCATCACGGGCAGGCTCTCGCGTAGATTCCCAGCGATATCCGCAAACCGCTCAGCACCCGTAGCCTCAAGCACGGAGAACAACGCATCTACAAAACGCTCGCGCTCGTTAGGCGACACCGCAAGCAGCATCTCGCGAATGGAGCCATCAACGTATCGAGCACCGGCGGACAGGCGCTCACAGTACACGAAGTCGCGACCATCAACCACCCAGCTAAAGGGATTATGCTGAAGCAGGCTGAACTCGGTGCTCTCAACGATGGCATAGTCCTCCTGTGTCTCGAACATCATGCCAAAGATCGACGACCGAGGTAGCGTCTTGTCGATTCGACCGGATAGATCGGCGAAGGCGTTGCCGCTCAGAAACTCCTCGACGAAGCCCGGGCCATCATGGGAATACGCCCTTTCGATTCGCTCACGGGCGACATCGGGGCACATCGCCGCACCGTACACCGCAAGGTTTCCACCCTTGGAATGACCTCCGCACAAAAGCGGCCCGTCAATCGCATCCGCCGCCTCGTCTACATAACGCGCCGCGGATTCCTGGGCCGGCACAGGACACCGGAACGCCATGTTAAAGTCCTCTTTCCAGCCCACAATCGTGCTGTCGGTCCCCCGGAAGGCAAGATAGCTAAACCCCGCCGGAAATCGGAACGTCATGGCCGCAAACTGCTCCGTTGTCTCGGCATCACTCACGCTACGATAGCCGCAAACACGAACGCCACGGTAGCGAGGGCTTGCTGCCACAGCCTCCAACAGGGCACGACTCCCCTCCGGATCCCACAGGTCGCCAATCATGTCTTGGTAGCACTCGGCGCGCAGCAGCTCGCGTACGTCTAGGCCCTGCCAGTTCGTCAGCTCCGCCATATCACCCGGCAAACGCAAATAGGACAACCACGCAAAGACCAGGCTATCCACCGCGCAGAACGGCCGTTCCTCAAACGGATCAAACGCTGTCTGGGCATAGGTCAAAAAATTAGGCGAATCCGACATGGCCCTCCCATCAACTATGGTGCATTGGGGTCAGGTTACTTTGCACCAAAAAGGCGCCCGGGCCGTGTGGACCCGGACGCCTTCATTGTAGCTTTTCGCTCTAGCGAGCTTGATTTAGCAGGAGAAATCGACGCTGTCGATGATGTCCTTGAGGGCCTTGGCGGAGACGGTGAGCTCATGCTGCTCGTCTTCGTTCAGCGGCACGGGGACGCGGCAGACAACGCCGTCGCGGCCAACGACGGTCGGCATGGAGATGGCAAGATCGGACAGGCCATACTCGCCCACCATGAGCGAGGAGACAGGCAGAACGGTCTGCTCATCGCGCATGACAGCGGTGCAGATGCGCTTGACGGCCATGGCGACGCCGTAGTAGGTGGCGTGCTTCTTCTCGATGATGGTGTAGGCGGAGTTCTTGACGTCCTCGGCGATGCGCTTCTCGGCGGTCTCATGCTCCAGGTGGCCGTGAAGCTCGCAGAAGGTGTTCAGCGGAACGCCAGCAACCTGAGCGCTGGACCAAGCGACAAACTCTGAGTCGCCGTGCTCACCCATGACATAGGCCTGGACATCACGCGGGTCAACCTCGACGTGGGCACCAAGCATCTGCTGCAGACGGCCAGTGTCGAGCACGGTGCCGGAGCCGATAACATGGCCCTCGGGCAGGCCGGACATCTTGATGGCAGCATAGGTCAGAACATCAACCGGGTTGGAGACGATGAGCAGAATGCCGTCGAAGCCGGACTTCTTAATCTCGGGGATAATGGACTTAAAGATGCTGACGTTCTTGTTGACCAGGTCCAGGCGGGTCTCACCTGGCTTCTGGGCAGCGCCAGCGGTGACAACGATCATGGCGGCGTCGGCGACATCGGAATAATCGCCGGCGTAGATCTTCATCGGCTCGGCAAACGTCATGCCGTGCGCGATATCCAGGGCCTCACCCTCGGCACGGTTTTTGTCCACGTCAATGAGGACCATCTCGGAGAACAGACCGCTCTGCATCAGAGCAAACGCCGAAGACGAACCGACGAAACCGCAGCCGACAATAGCGACCTTCTTCTCGTTAACCATTAGAAACTCCCATCTCTCTCCACAAACAAGCCGCCCGGGAACGACCCGAGC
>USEF01000174.1 GCA_900553475.1 uncultured Collinsella sp.
CCGCCGTTCGTTAGAACGGCGGAACAATAAATGAATATTCAAATCTTCGGCACCAAAAAGTCCTTTGATACCAAGAAGGCCCAACGCTATTTTAAGGAGCGCCGCATTAAGGTGCAGTTTATTGACCTTAAGGAAAAGGAGATGAGCAAGGGCGAGCTCACGAGCGTGATGCAGGCGGTCGGCGGCATCGACAAGCTACTCAACCCCAAGGCCAAGGACGAGGAGACGCTCGCGCTCATCCAGCACCTCACCCCCAGCCAGCGCTTTGACAAGCTGCTCGAGAACCAGCAGGTTCTCGCCGAACCCATCGTGCGCAACGGCAAAAAGGCCACCGTCGGTTATTGCCCCGATGTATGGGGAGCCTGGGAGTAGCTTGTGTTATTTGCCGGCTCGTGGGTATAAGAGCAGGCGTTTGGCATAAGATTCAACTGTAAGCCATGTCTAACAAAGGAGGGCACATGCCCAACAAACCCGTGAAGATCATCATGCTTACCGGATACCTCGGTGCCGGCAAGACCACGCTGCTCAACCACATCCTCGCGAACGATGGCGGTATCCGCGCCGCCGTGATCGTCAACGATATCGGCGAGATCAACGTCGACGCCAGCCTTATCGCCGACGGCGGCCTTTCCGAGACCGATGACCTCATCCCGCTCACCAACGGCTGCATCTGCTGCACGCTTTCGGATGACCTGGCCAACCAGCTGCAGGGCATCGCCGATTCGGGCAACTTCGACTACATCATCATCGAGGCATCGGGCATTTGCGAGCCTATCCCCATCGCCTACACCATCTCGAGCTTCTGCGACGAGGCCAAGGTGGGCGGCGAGCCCAAGCTCGCGCTCGACAACATCGTGGCCGTGGTCGACTGCGCCCGCATGTACGACGAGTTCAACGGCGGTCGCGACCTGCTGGCCGAGGATATCGACGAGGACGACATCGAAAGCCTGCTCATCCAGCAGATCGAATTCTGCTCCACGCTGATCCTCAACAAGACCGATACCGTGACGCCCGAGCAGATCGCCGAGCTCAAGGCCATCGTGCGCAGCCTGCAGAAGGACGCCGTGATTGTCGAAGCCCAAAACGGCGAGGTTCCTATGGAGGAGCTGCTCGACACCGACCGCTTCGACTTTATGCGCGCCTACAACTCCGCCGCTTGGATTGAGGCCATGGAGCATCCCGAGGAGCACGACGACCCCGAGGTGCTCGAGTACGACATCGAGACCTTTGTGTACTCGCGCCGCAAGCCGTTTGACCTGCAGAAGTTTACCGATTTTGTTGAGCAGGAGTGGCCCGACGAGGTCATCCGCGTCAAGGGTCCGCTGTGGCAGGCCGACAATCCGGACATGTGCTACATGTTCGAGCAGGCGGGCCACCAGATGCGCCTGATGGAGAACGGCCTGTTTGTCGACTCGGCACCCGAAGGCGAGAAGCAGAAAATCATCGACGAGAACCCCGAGATCATGCAGATTTGGGACGACGAGACGGGCGACCGCATGACGAGCCTGTGCATCATCGGCCGTCACATGGACAAGGATGCGCTCATCGCCTCCCTCGATGCCTGCCTGACCGACTGGCACCGCGCCTAGGTTTATCCAAGCGGGCATTTGTCCGCCTACGTAACCGCCAAACCACCACGAAGGTGCTCTTCGTGGTGGTTTTTCGTTCTGAGCCAAGGAGATTCATGTTCAACATCGTGCTGTATGCGCCCGAGATTCCGGCCAATACGGGCAATATCGGCCGTACCTGCGTTGTCACCGGCGCCCGCCTGCATCTGGTGGAGCCGTTGGGCTTTTCGCTCGACGACAAGACGGTACGCCGCGCCGGCCTGGGCTACTGGCAAAACTTGGACGTGACGACCTATGCCGGCTGGGAGGATTTTCTTGCGCGCAACGGCCTCTCCCCTGCCGATGGCCGCCTGCATCTGCTGACCAAAAAGGCACGCCGCACCTATGCGCAGAGTACCTACCGCGATGGCGACTACTTGGTCTTTGGCAGCGAGAGCTCGGGCATTCCCGAGCCACTGCTCGCCGCGGCGCCCGCGCGCTGCGAGCGCATCCCGATGCTGCGCGATTGCGACTCGCTCGATAACGCCGAGGCTTGGGAAGCTCACGAGGAATCGCTGGGGCATACCGAGGACGGCCACGAGGCCATCCTTCAACAAGACATCTGCGGCAACTTCGTCAACCCGGACGACTACCGCATCAGCGCCCTCAACCTCTCCAACAGCGCCGCCATCGTTCTCTACGAAGCCCTGCGCCAAACAGGCTTTCCGGGAATGTGACAAAGGAACTGTTCCTTTGTCACATTCGGTTATAGGTAGCGGCCGGTGATGCTTGCGGGGCAGGCTGCGATGTCGTCTGGCGTGCCGGCGCAGACGATTTGCCCGCCGGCGTCGCCACCGCCCGGGCCCATGTCGATCACGTAATCGGCGTTACGGATAAGGTCGAGATCGTGCTCGATCACGATAACCGTGGCGCCTTTGGCAACAAGGCCGTCGAACACACTCAGCAACACCTGAACATCGAGCGGATGTAGGCCGATCGTGGGCTCGTCGAATACGAATACGGCATCGTCCTGCACGCGGCCCATCTCGCTCGCGAGCTTAAGGCGCTGAGCCTCGCCGCCCGAGAGCGCCGGTGTGGGCTCGCCGAGCGTGAGATAGCCCAAGCCCAGGTCGTGCAAGGTCTGCAAGCGCGTCTGAACCTTCTTGAGTCCCACCGTGGCGTCGAGGGCCTCGTCCACACTCATGTCCATGAGCTGCGGCAACGTAAGCAGACTCCCGTCCTTGCCCTCACGATGGATATGCGAAGCCGCGTCCGCATAACGCGAACCGCGACATGCCGGGCAGACGATCTCGACGTCGGGCAAAAACTGCACGTCGAGCGATATCGAGCCCGTGCCGTCGCACGTAGGGCAGCGCAAGGCGCCGGTGTTGTAGCTAAAGGCGCCCGCCTTGTAGCCAGCTGCCTTAGCCTCGGGCGTACGGGCAAAGGCGCGGCGCAGCTCGTCATGGATGTCGGCATAAGTTGCCACCGTCGAGCGAACATTGGCGCCAATGGGCGTAGCGTCAATCAGGTTGGCGCGGGCAATGCCCTCGGCATCGACCCAACGCACGTGCCCCGGCAGACGCTCGCCAGCTGCCTGCGCCTTAAGCGCCGGGATGAGCGTCTCGAGCACCAACGTCGTCTTACCCGAACCCGAAACACCCGTCACCGCGACCAAGCGGCCGCGCGGGATATCGACTTCGAGCGGTTTGACGGTATGGATGGTATCGGTCGCCATGCGGATGTGGCCCTGGTCGAACATTTCGTCGTCAGCCACCTGTGAACGCAAGCGCTTGGGCTCGGCACGCAAAAACGAAGCGATGCGGCTGTCCCGCGCTTGCTCGACCTCGTCTACCGTGCCTGCAGCGATCACGTTACCGCCGCCTGCTCCGGCAACGGGGCCCATCTCGACCAGATAGTCGGCTTCCGCCAGTACGCGCGTATCGTGGTCGACAACAACCACGGTGTTGCCGTCATCCACCAAATCGCGCATCACGCCCACCAAGCCGTCGACATTGGCGGG
>USEF01000175.1 GCA_900553475.1 uncultured Collinsella sp.
TGAAATTGGTGCTATATTCAGCTTGAGTTGTTTAATGCTAGTACGGGAGGGTGATATGGGGCTGTTCAAGAAGAAAAACCCGCAGGATGCCTTTGATCCCGATGTGTTTACCATCACGGATACGATTTTGGACCCACCGCGGTTTACGTTTTTGCCGGCTATCTACCAGGATGCCACGCGCCGCAAGTGGGCCGTGCATCAGCGCGGCGGCGAGCCGAAGATTTTTGACTATGCGGACGTGTTGCAGTGCGAAGTGGCCGAGGCGGGCGATCCGGAGGCCGAAGAAGCGGTCTCTAAACAGGAATTTGCCCAGCGTATCCTGGCAAATCCTGCCAAGGCAGCAAAAATAAATGCTGCCAAGCGTAATATGTGTCTTGGTATGGGCGTTGTTGTGGCGGTTCAGACGGGAAAAGACGAGGTTTCCAAATTAGAGATTCCCGTTATGACCGACGAGGTCAAACGCGATTCAAGTCTATATAAGTCGTATCGGAATGTCGCCGAGAAGATCAAGGCCGAATTTGATGCCATGGGAGGGCTGACCTAATTTTGGCGGCATACGTGTCTGAATGAGGAGTCTGTGCAATGGCAGGCGAATCTTATGCAATTCCCCCCAAAGATCGTGCTGTTGAGGGAATTCTTTGGTATATCCAGCACCATCAGCTTGCCGGCGGCGATCGCCTGCCGGCCGAGCGCGTGCTGTGCGAAGAGATTGGCGTTTCGCGTACGGCGTTGCGTGCCGGTATCACGCGGCTTATCTCGTGTGGAACGCTCGAGAGCCGTCGCGGATCGGGCACGTATGTGTGTCCTCCCAAGCCGCTGAACATCTTCCAGGAAACGTATAACTTTTCCGATGCTGTGCGGACTGCCGGCCTGCACCCCTCTTCTCGTCTGGTTTCCACCGGGACCATCGAGGCGGATGAGGCGCTTGCCGACAAGCTTGGGGTGGCTGTAGGCGCTCCCTTGCTCCGCATGCAGCGCGTTCGACTTATTGAGGGCGAGCCGGCGTCAATCGAGACCGCTCACGTTAACCTGTCCCTGTGCCCATCGCTTCCCGAGCACGATTTTGAGTGTGAGAGCCTTTACGATGTCTTGCTCAAAGAAGGTGGCGTGCGCGTTGAGCATGGACGTGAGCATATCTCCATCTCGCGTTTGAACGTCGAAGAGGCCGAGCTGCTCCAGCAAGAAGAGGGAACGCCGGTGTTCTATGAGAGCTCGATCGAATTTGATAAGGACATGCGTTTTGTGGAGCATTGCAAATCGGTGATTTTGCCCACAAAGTTCCGCTTTGCCGATAACGGCGAAGAGAACGGCATGAGGAGCGTGGCAGGTGAACAATGGCTGAAACAGTAGATGCCACCCCGGTTTATATGCGCATTCGACGCCGCATCGAGGAACGTATCGAGCGCGGTGCATATCCCACGGGTTCCATGATTCCGTCCGAAAAAGACCTCGCCGAGGAATTTGGTACGACACGCTTGACCATCCGAAGCGCTGTCGATGAGCTGGTTCGGCGCGGGCAGATTCGCCGTGTTCGGGGAAAAGGTGCCTTTGTGGCGCAGAAAGTACCTGCTTTTTTTGAACGCACGGTCGGTTTCCGTGAATCGGTCCGTGCTTCGGGCGGCGAGCCGTCCGTCCGTATTCTCGCGCGTTCCAAGCGTTATGCGGGGCCATATTACGCCGACCTGTTTGGCATCGCCGAGGACGACCTGCTCTATTCCGTTCGACGCCTGAACTGCATAAACGGTAGCCCCGTATCGATTGAGACGGCGCTGATTCCCTGCCTGCTGTTCCCAACCATCGAAGATATTGACGTGTCGGTCTTCAGTTTGTACGAGACCTATGAGATGCTGGGCCGAAAGCCAGTCATGGCACAGGAAAAGCTCGATATCGAAGCGCTGGGCGCACGAGATGCCGGCCTCCTTGGACTGGAACAGGGCGATCTTGTTTTGCTTTTGGAATGCGTGAGCTATGACGCGAGCGGTCAGGCTATCGAGTATGTAAAGTCCTTCAATCGTGGCGATACGGGCGGCTACACCTATACGTACTAGCTGGTATTTTGTGAATAACGGCTGGGAAACTAACCAGTTTTGATCGTTGGGTCAGCTGTATATACAACCTTACATGGCTCAAAATCGACCGTTCGCCGAAGGGGATAAATTAATCGACAAAGAGGTATCAAAAAGCCGTAACCTGTAACTGTGATTGGTATCAAATACTAATGATTTGTTACGAGGTGAGACGATGAAGATGCTCGATTACGTTCAGCTTGCCCATGTGCGTATGGGAGAGAACCTCGAGCGTTCGTCTGAGCTGGTAGCGCAGCTCGTTGATATTTTCCAGTCCGGTTCTTTTGACGCGCTGCGCATCGTTGCTTCGGGTTCGTCGCGCCATGCTGCGGATTGCGCCCGCGATTACCTGCAAGATGCGCTGCAGATGCAGGTGTCCGTTGTGACGCCCGAGGCCTTCGTCGATTTTGAACACACCTATCCACAGCATGCGCTTAACATTGCCGTCTCGCAGAGCGGCTATTCAACCAATACGATTGCGGCGCTCGATTACATGCGCGCACACGATATGGCTGCAGTTGCGCTCACGGCAAACGTCGAGGCACCCATCAAGGAACACGCTGACATCGTTCTTGACTACGGTGTGGGCGTCGAGTCGGTGGACTTTGTGACTCTGGGCGTCGAGGTTCTCGTTGAGTACCTGGTGCTCTTTGGTATTTACGGCGGTCAGGCGCGCGGAACGATTGACGCCAAGGGCGTTGCCCAGCGTCTTGACGACCTGCGCGAGGCTATCCAGGCCAATGCCGTGATGTGCAAGACCGCCGAGGCATATGTCCAAGACCACATGCTCGAGCTTTCTGAGCACACGCCCGCTATGGTCGTCGGCAACGGCCCCAACTATGGTGTTGCCGAGGAGGCAGCGCTCAAGCTGAGCGAGACCATCAAGATTCCTGCCATGCATCACGAAGGCGAGGAGTTCGTCCACGGTCCCGAGATGCAGATCGTTCCGGGCTATCTGGTGTTTATCGTCGACGATCCGCAGGGGTCGGAGCGTCTTGCGAATATCGCCGATGCGCTATCGAACGTTACGACAAAAACGGTGCTGCTCACGGCCCATCCCAAGGGTGGGGCTCACGAGGTTGCGGTGCCTCAGGTGGCTCCGCTGCTCAGCGCAATTCCCAATCTCGTGTTCTTCCAGACGATTGCGGCAATAATCGCCGAGCGTCTGAAGTCATGGGACGTTCACCCGTATCTCGATGCTGTCTCCAAGCAAATGGAGGTCAAGGCAGAGGGCTACGAAGAGTCAGTCAATGCGCTTAAGGCCAAAGCGGCTGAGTGTTACGGAATGTAAGCGGGTTTTGATGCCCGTTGGCATGGGGGATGTGGAAACAACCCCAGAAAGGAGAGACAAATGAAGGAAACCGAGAAGATCGAGATCATGCATTTCGACCAGGAGGGCTATCTCGAGGACGGCAAGGCGCTCTACGAGACCGGAAAGAAGATGACCGCGCTCGCCGACAAGGTCGCCGACGAGGGCTACGAC
>USEF01000176.1 GCA_900553475.1 uncultured Collinsella sp.
GAAGCTCATCTTCGAGGCTGCTCCGCCTTACCATCAAAACAATTTTCCTAAGTTGCGGTGAAATAGGGACTAGATCGGCCTTCCAATAGCCAAAACGATCCCTATTCCACCGCAACTTCTTTAAGTTGTTGAATTATCAATGCTATTCCAAGCGAGATTCCAGACTCGACAGGCCATTAAGAGTCAGGTCGTTGGCGACCTCAGAGACGCGCTCGATAGGAACCGAGCCGTCAGACAGTGCCCACGTGCGATAGATACCGATAATACCCGACAGCAAAAACGCCAGATAATAGTCGAACATCTCGTCCTTGAGACCTTGGGGCAGCAGATCGCGCTCGGCAATCTCATGTTCGAGCGGCGCACGAAGACGAGCCATGAAAACATCGAGCGGAATATTCTCGATCAGCTGACGATTGAGCACTAAGTTGTTGCACAGTGCCTCGTTAACGGTTTTAAAGAAGGTCGCCGCCGCGCCAAGAGCGCGCTCGTTGGTGTCGCCGTCCATTGAAGCAAGCGTTTTCTCGACCGAGTCGACAATCATCTCCACCACATCGACGGCAATGGCATCGAGCAGGCCGTCAACCGTACCAAAGTGTACGTAAAAGGTCTTGCGGTCGACATTGGCCTCGCGCGCGATGGCACTCACCGTAATGTCTGCCAGCGGCTTTTCCATGAGCAGGCGCTCGAAAGCCGAAAGGATGGCATTACGGCTGCGAACGATGCGGCGGTCAAGACGCGGTTTGCTGGTTGCCATGGGCGTGTCCCTTCGATATGCGAGCATTCATCAACAGATGAGAGATAATCTACGTAAGAGGATTATCCCCCATACAGCACAAATATGCCCCGCATCATGAAGAACGCACGACTGCCCTACTGCGGCTTGGGATGCTTCTTCTTATTAAGTGCCGACGGAGATACGCGAATACCATCGCCTGTCTGGCGCACATAGGCTTTATGAGCCGGCTTAGCGGTCCCAGAAGCCTTCTGAGCGCGCTTCTTGGGATCAACGGTAACAGCATTCGTGGGGTGCGGCTTAGTGGGCGCAGAGGGCGTCTGAGGCGTGCGGCCGAGCTTGCGCATCACACGATCCCAGCGCGCATGGATGCTCTCGTTGTGGGCGCTCTTAAGTCCCAGCAGGGGCGCAGCCAAAATGGTCGGCGCAATAAACGTAATGAGGCGCCACAGCAGATAGCCGGCGGTCGAAGCCGACCCAAAGAAATGACCCAAGAACAATGCAAAGCCGCCCTCAGCACCACCAGTTCCACCGGGCAAGGGAACCGCAGAGCTCAGCAGCTGGACAAAGGCGCTCGCGGCCATGACCGAGAAAAAGTCGACCTCGTGATGGCCAAAGGCAAGCATCAGGAAATACGGAACCAGATAGAAAAACGCGAGCTGCAGCATGGTGATAAACACGGTGAGCAGCATGGAAGAAAAATGTCCGGCCGAAAGCTTGAACTTCTCAGAGAAGGAGTAGATCTCGCCATCGACAAACGTGCGCCATCCCTCGATCTTAGTGGCCGAGACACCAATACGCTCGAGCCAATTGATGATGCAATGGGCGACGCGCGTGACGGTCTTAGGCATGAGCGCGACGGCGAAGATGCCCAGCAAGATGCAGCAGTGCCCACCAAAGCTAAAGACGCACAGCAACGTCATGTCGCCATAGCGCTCGGCAAAAAACGGCATGCGAGCAAGCAGTAGGATAGCGCCCCAGGCAACGAGACCAAACTGGTACACGATAAAGCGCGTGAACTGCGTGGCTCCGGCCTCGCCGACGTTTTGGCCCGCTTTAGTCAGGCGGTAGATCTGGGCGGGAGTCGAGCCCATCATCATGGGCGTGAGGTTGCCAAAGAAGATGCCACTCGCCTCGACCGAAATGAGGTCGCGAATACCGACGGGCGAATATGGGTCGAGCCAGACGGCGATCGCATAGGCCACAATGCCAAAGAACAGATACATGAACATGCAAAGACACGCGACAACGAGCCATGGCGCCTGGACGCTCGACATTGCGGCCCAGAACTGCCCCATCTGCCCGGTTACCACCAGATAGACGATATAACCCACCAGCACGACGCCGATAAAGATGGCGCCGCGGCGTGCGCTCTTATTGTCATCTCCGCCCGAGGCCTCAACCTCAACCTGGGGCTTTGACGTATGCTGAGAGGACTCTGTCATGAGACTCCTTCTAACAGTCAAAATATCTTGGATATTGTACCCGTAAGGGCCAATGGCAGAACGCAAAGCTCTGGTTCAAACGGGAATTGCAGACGGTTGTTTGAAAATAAAAAACCCGGCCTTCCATGGGAAGTCCGGGTATCAAATGCATGGTAGCCCGTACCAGATTCGAACTGGTGATCTCCGCCTTGAGAGGGCGGCGTCCTAAACCGCTAGACGAACGGGCCATATGTAGCAAATGCAATGGCTGGGATGGAGGGAGTCGAACCCCCATTGACGGAACCAGAATCCGCTGTCCTGCCATTAGACGACATCCCAATGACTGCATCGCTGCGCTCGGCTGTGCCTTTGCGCAAGAAAGAAATATACGGGAAGTCTCGCCGTGACGCAAGCCCCAATTTTGACTTTTTTGAAATTCAGTCAAATTGGCCTAATTTAGTCCAACCCGTGAAGGACCTGTGAAGCCGACCGCTGTACACGAAGGGCAAAACGCCGCGAGCGGTAGCCGTCAACCGTTGGCAGATTCTACCGCGAAAACGATAGCACCAGGCAACACAATCGAAGTATCAATGATCACGTAGATATCGAGGCGCCATGGACGAAGAGCTTGATTACCTATGGGAGACCCTGGGCCTCGAGATCACTGCCGACCTTTGGCCCGAACGGGACAAAATCCATCCCACACTGCGCCCCGCCATTACTGTGGTGCAGGCAAAATACCGCCGTGCATCCTTTTTGATCATGCGGATGTCATGGCACGCGGGACTCCCCGACCTTAAGCGAATCCAGGCAAGCCTCGTCGAGTTGTCCGGCATGCCGACCGTCATATCCGAGGCGCACCTGGAGCAGCGCCAGCGCGAGCGACTGCAACAGCAGCGGATTCCCTTTATCTGCCCCGGCGTTCAGGCATATCTGCCCTTTATGGACGAGGAGTACTGGAGCGGCAAGCCCAACAAACACGTAAAGGTCTACGATCCGCACGAATGGGCACAGCTGGCGGACTGACTGGGGCAGGCCCGCCGGCGGAAAGTGCGTCCCAGATTTCAAGCTCAAACTGGTCCCCACTTTCCCGTCGAGCCCTCAACCGGAAACCGTGTCCCACAATCGAAGCTCAGAATGGGACGTGCTTTCCGCAACCGGCCACTTTGGGAAAGTGCATCCCATTCTGGAAGCGAATTCCGGGTCGCACTTTCCGCAGCCGCTACAGCAACGCCTCGGCCCAAGCCGATTCCCTAAAGCCGGGAATCGCAAAGTCGTCGCCCACCAGCAGCGGACGCTTGACCAGCATGCCGTCGGTCGCGAGCAGCGCATACTGCTCGTCCTCGCTCAT
>USEF01000177.1 GCA_900553475.1 uncultured Collinsella sp.
CGACGAAATTGTGGCCGCGGCTCGTGCCGCGCAGGTCGACTTCTTTGTGCGCACCATGCCGCAGGGCTACGACACGCGCGTGGCCAACGATGCCGAAAGCATCAGCCAGGGCCAGCGTCAGCTGCTGACCATCGCGCGCGTGCTGCTCAACAACCCGGCGATTCTCATCCTGGACGAGGCGACCTCAAGCGTGGACACGCGTACCGAGCTTGCCATCGGCCGTGCCATGGATGCGCTTATGCGCGGGCGCACGAGCTTTGTGATCGCACACCGCCTGTCGACGATTGTGGATGCCGACCTGATCTTGGTCATGGATCACGGCAACATTATCGAGCAGGGCACGCATAAGGAGCTGCTGGCTGCCGAGGGTGCCTACGCCGACCTCTACTTGAGCCAGTTCGCCTAATGTGACAAAGGGACAGTTCCGCATGTCACATCAAAAAGAAAGGCGCGCCGGGGATGAATTCCCTGGCGCGCCTTCTTGCGTTGATGCCGATGTCGTTTTGTACCGCTTGCGTTCCTAGCGTTCGTCCACGAGCTTTGCGACGAGGGCTTTGAGCTCGGCCACCTCTCGCTCGAGTTCTTTGACGCGGCGGGCGTTCTCGGTGATGCCTTGGCGGTTGAGGGCACTCTGCTCGGCGGCGTCATCGGGCATGTACTCGCGATGCTGCTTGGCGTCGAAACTCTCCTCGAACACGCGGCAGCCGTTGCGCTTGATGATGCGTCCCGGCACGCCCACGACGGTGCAGTTGTCGGGCACGTCCTTGACGACAACCGAGTTGCCGCCGATTTTGACGTTGTTGCCGATGCGGATGTTGCCGAGCACCTTGGCGCCCGTGCCCACGGTGACGTTGTTGCCTAGGGTGGGGTGGCGCTTGCCGGTCTCGTTGCCGGTACCGCCGAGCGTGACGCCCTGGTAGAGCACGCAGTTGTCACCCACAATGGTGGTCTCGCCGATGACGACGCCCATGGCGTGGTCGATAAAGAAATGTTTGCCGATCTGTGCGGCGGGATGAATCTCGACGCCGGTGATGTGACGGGTGATTTGCGAGAGCACGCGGGCGAGCGAGCGATGACCGTGCTCCCAGAGCCAGTGCTCGGGCACGTGGTTCCACTTGGCGTGCAGGCCAGGATAGGAAAGGAAGATGACCAGACCGTTTTGCGCGGCGGGGTCCTGCGCTTGGACGGTCTTGATGTCCTCGCGAATGGTATTGATAAAGCTCACCGGCCGCCCTCCCTTAGCGCCATGGCAATGCGATTCAATAAAGTATAGCGATTCGCTAGGGATTAGGAAGAACAATCTTGGCGGCTTTGCACGACAAGTGTTAGTTATGAGTTATGCAAACTTGCTGGTAATGGAGTCATGCTTTTGTGGGGTTGCGCACGAGGGGGCACCGCAACCGTATACTGGTCAACTTGGACGTATCCGCGCCCACAACTGAGAGGTTTTACTTCATGGGTTTCATTAATTTTATCGCCGAGCTGCTTAGGGATCCGCGCACCGCGATCGCCAGCTGGATCGCCGCCGGCCCGCTTATGGCCTACGGCTGCGTGTTCCTGATCATCTTTATCGAGACGGGCGTGGTGTTCTTCCCGTTCCTCCCCGGCGATTCACTGCTGTTTGCTTCGGGCTTCTTTGCCCACAATGGCGGCTTTAACATCGTGGCCCTGCTGGCCGTCGCATGGGCGGCTGCCATCCTGGGCGACCAGTGCAACTTTATGATCGGTCACTTCTTTGGCAAAAAGATTATCGCTTCGGGCAAGGTCAAGGCTATGACGCCTGAGCGCATCAAAAAGTCCGAGGATTTCTTGGACAAGTGGGGTCACCTGGCCATCTTCCTGGGTCGCTTCTTCCCGTTTATCCGCACCTTTGTGCCCTTTATCGCCGGCATGGGCGGCATGCACTGGCGCAATTTTGTCATCTTTAACGTGCTGGGCGGCATTACCTGGTCGACGCTCTTTACACTGCTGGGCTACTTCTTTGGCGGCATCCCCTTTGTGCAGGAGCACTTTGAGCTGCTAATCGTCGGCATCGTTGCCGTGTCGATCATCCCGACCGTGGTCGGTCTGGTTAAGGCTAAGCTTGGCAAAAAGAACGCGTAGCTCGAGTCAGCGCGCAAACCGTGCAGTTGAGGCCCGTCACCGGGGGGCCTTTTTGCTTCGGTCAAATGAAAATACTTTAGTTAGTTAAAGAAAAACGTTTTATCCGACGCGCGTGCGGAGTACAATCTCGTGCATGCGAATCGACGTGCCATCGGCTTTGATGCTGTTTGCGTGTCCCGTCCGGCTTTACGCTCCGGGCGTGCGACGTTGCGACGCGGCCGGCCTCGGTCCTTGCGTGCGGGTTCGCGAGTTTGCAACTGTGTATGTAAGGAGCGACATATGACTGTCGAGAAGAAGGATATCGATTGGGGTAGCCTCGGCTTTGGCTACATGAAGACCGATTACAGCTACGAGGCTCATTGGAAGGATGGCGAGTGGGACGAGGGCGGCCTGACCACCGACCACACCCTGCATGTCTCCGAGTGCGGCGGTATCTTCCATTACTGCCAGGAGGTCTTTGAGGGCCTGAAGGCCTACACCGCCGAGGACGGCAGCATCGTCTGCTTCCGCCCCGACATGAACGCCGAGCGTATGTACAACTCTGCGCAGCGCCTCGAGATGCCCCCGTTCCCCAAGGACAAGTTCGTTGAGGCCGTCAAGCAGGTCGTTTCTGCCAACGCCGCCTGGGTTCCGCCCTTCGGTTCCGGCGCGACCCTGTACGTGCGTCCGTTTATGATCGGCTCCGGTGACGTGATCGGCGTGGCTCCCGCTCCTGAGTACACGTTCCGCATTCTCGTGACCCCGGTCGGTCCGTACTTTAAGGGTGGCCTTAAGCCCGTTAAGCTGCGCGTTTCCGAGTATGACCGCGCGGCACCGCATGGCACCGGCAATATCAAGGCCGGCCTCAACTACGCCATGTCCCTCAAGCCCACGATGGAGGCCCATCGCGAGGGCTATGCCGAGAACCTGTATCTCGACTCCGAGTCCCGCACCTATGTCGAGGAGACCGGTGGCGCCAACGTCCTGTTCGTGAAGGAGGACGGCACGCTCGTCGTTCCTCAGTCGCACACCGACTCCATCCTGCCCTCTATCACCCGTCGTTCGCTCGTTCAGGTTGCTCAGGACCTGGGCATGACCGTTGACCAGCGCCCCGTCGAGTGGGCCGAGGTCAAGGCCGGTACCTTTGTCGAGTGCGGCCTGTGCGGCACCGCTGCCGTCATCTCCCCGGTTGGCGAGATCGACAACAAGGTTTACGGCGCCGACGAGACCGTGACCTTCCCGGCTGGCTACACCGAGATCGGCCCTGTGATGAAGAAGCTCCGCGAGACCCTGACTGGTATCCAGTCCGGTGCTGTCGAGGATAAGCACAACTGGGTTTACACCGTCGCGTAATTTGTCTTACCTATCCGGGCAGAGAACAAGTTCCCTCCCGGCGCGTCC